>MEND01000105.1:26873-31930 GCA_001768975.1 Bacteroidetes bacterium GWA2_31_9
AAGCAAACCCACAATGTAAACGATTTTGACACCAAAAAGCGAATTATTCGTGCAATTGAGATTGAAAAATTTACCTTAAAAAACGATAACGACAAAGTTCCATTTCCAAAAATTAATCCTTTAATAATTGGAGTAAAATACAACAGAGAAGTTGAAAGAAACAGAATTACACAAAGGCTTAAACAAAGATTAGACGATGGAATGATTGAAGAAGTAAAAACGCTATTACACAATGGAATAGATAAAGACACTTTAATTTATTACGGACTCGAATATAAATTTATAACTCAACATTTAATTGGCAAACTAACATACAACGAAATGTTTACACAGTTAAACACCGCCATACATCAGTTTGCAAAACGCCAAATGACATGGTTTAGGAGAATGGAAAAAAATGGATTCAATATTCATTGGATTGATGGGGAAATTGCTTTGGAAAAGAAAATTGAAACAATAATTAAATTGCTCTAAATATTACTTTGATTTGTACAAAGAAATTAATACTCATTACACAATAAGTAATGAAAATAATCAGATTAATACGACTATCTTTAGCTGTATAAATCTGATTTTACCAGACAAATAAACGAATATGGTATAAGCGACTATGGGATCTTTAAATACTGGTATATGAATTCATTCTGCCATGAGGCTTAGCGTGTGTTGGACATAGTTGTTATTTACTTTTAGTTCTGTCCTCAATAATTTGCTTGATAAATTCAGGAAGTTCAATTTTGTTATGGTCGGCAATTACTTTCAATGCATCATAATATTTAATTTCATCACCGTTCCATTGTATGTCGAGCCGTCTAACTTGTTCCATTGCGATATGATTATAATTTTCAGGACTACCCCAATAACACTGCATGCAAACTGGTGGTTTCTTTCCCATTTTCCAATTGCCACAATGTTCACAACTCCATGCTTTAGCTCTATTGCAAGAACCACACAACAACATAAAATGTTTGAGTTCTTTGTCTGTAACATCGCCACCAACTTCATATGGGACTCTATGGTGGGGTGACGTAAATCACATATACTTTTTTTTTGCTTTCGTTCTATTTTATTTTAATGAATAAGGTAATAAGGTTTGTTTTTGAGGGAATTTATATTTCTACTAAGGTTTTAAATAATCAATAAGTTTTTTAAATACCTTATATTTAATAATTTAACCTTAGTAGAAATATTTGCCAGCTAATGACCAACCTTATTAACCTTATTAAATATAGAACGAACATTATTTTAAAAATACTCCGATTTACGTCACCCCAACTCTATGGTCAACTTGTAAATAACGTTCTTCAAATAGTCCGTTACAAACTTGGCAACGACTACCACAAGCAATAAGCAAAGAATACTTAAAGTCTTTTGAAAATAATGTACGTCCTCCAACACGAGTGGTTTGTAATGATGCAAGGTCTCCAAACTTATAAGCCGCTATAGATTTACCTTCTTGCGATTTTATTTTAAAAGTTTCAAGTGGAATTCCGGCTTCCCGAACATCTCTTGCCGCTCTTGGTGGATGGTTGTAACCATAGGTCTTTTCAAGGTCTTCGGTTGTTATAAAACCATGTGCTAATATATGGTCAATTACAATTTTGGCTCTCTTGTTAGTAATTGATTGAATATACTCCAAAAATTCTTTGGGATAAACTCTATTTTCTTTGTCCATTAGCTTGCAAAAAGTTCTGTTTGATAATTATGTTTTCCTGTTACTTTCTGCATGTCAATTTTTGACACCAAAGCTGGGGATAAAAATACTGCTTCATATGTTATTTCGTTTCTACTCAAAAGTGTTGCTTGTGATGAACGTCCTGCATTAATTTCAATTTTAGTTAAATTTAAACTTTCAGGTAATGGACTTCCATAAGTTTTATCGCCTGTCCGTCCATCATAACTTAAAATGTAAGGTACGTTATTGTTATTAAGTTCAAAAAGTGAAACGACAAAGTTGTCAAACTCAATATTGCCAGCATAATTAAAACCACCATTTAAACCCGTACCTTGATATGGTGGATCCATATAAACTAAATCACTTGCAGTTGCAATGTCAAGTACATTTTGATAGTCAGTTGAATGAAATTGTATTCTACCCTTCAAGAGTTGTGATACTCTTAAAATATCGTCACGCATTAAAGATGGATTTCTACCTAAACGCCTTTTATCAGGACTTTGATTAAAGTCACCTTGTGCATTATAACGAACCGCTGCTTTTACGCACTTAGCCAAAAGAAACAATAAATATTCAGGTTGCTTTGTGTCGTTAAACTTTTCTCTAATTTGATAATAATATTCTTCTTCGTTTCCCAATTGTCCGTGCCAAATATCGTGGTAAGATTTTACCATTAATTTTGGGTTGTTTATAATTGTTTCCCAAAGACTAATCAATGGTTGATTAATATCATTGATAATAAAACTGTTAGCCTTAAAATAATAAGCCGAAGCAATAGTTATGGCTGCCGAACCTGCAAAGGGTTCAATGAGGTTGTCAAAATTATCAGGAAACATTCGTAAAATTTGATCCGCCAAATTTCGTTTACTTCCTTGGTATGGTATGGGATGAGGTATTTTCATTATTACGTCAAATTTATTATATCAAATATAGTAATTTTTTTCATAATTTTTGTTGCTGAACTCTGGTTGGCACAATTACGCCCAATGGGACTTTATCCAACAATTCCAACAACATATAGTTATTCATTTCTTATTTACGGTTTAAATATTGGCATCAGACATTGGTTTTAAAAATGAATAAAATTATTAAATTGATTTTTTTGCAAAATCATATTACTGCTCAACAACTTCCATAAAATAACGAAACCCAAGATCGCTTTGAGATTTACTGTAATATGCAGTCGATTTAATTTTAACATCGCCACCCAAACATTTCCAGCTACCACCTTTTGAGATACCTTTTTCAGAAGTCATTTCTGCAACATTTCCACAAACATTATAAAGTCCAAATTCGTTAGGAAAATACGAATTAACAGGAGCTGTAATATCTGCATTATCGCTGAGTGAACCTGCAATACCAAGAGAATTATCTCTTTCGATAAATATTTTTTTGGTTAATGTGTCCATTCTAATATTTTCTTCGCCAACTCCTGTAAAATTGCACATAAAATGCTGATTCATATACAACTTATTTCCCCAAGGATATAGAAATTGATCCTTGCCGTTAGATGCAGCAAATTCCCATTCAGCTACAGTTGGTAGTCGAAATAGAACTTTTTTGTACTTTCGTTTTGGATTTGCATTGTATTCGTTTGTTAACCATTCACAAAATAACTTTGCTCCTTCAAAAGTCACATTAACTAACGGATAATTTGCATAAGCAGGATGCCAAAAATACATATTTGCATAAGGTTCGTTATACATTGATTTATCAAGCCAATTAGAAGAATCAATCTTTGCAACTTCAAATAAATCCTGTTGGTTCTTTGTTAGAAGAATATGTCGAAATGCTCTAAATTGAACATTTGTAACTTCATATTTACTTGCATATAAGTTGTTTTTTATTTTAACAACCGAATTTTCGATATCTTTCCAGTAAAAGCCTTCGTATTTGTCTGTTTTTTCTTTATTAAACGACATAAATGTAATTGCAAAAATTACAACAAAACTTAAAAGTATTGATTTCATGATTATTTTCTGTTTAATATTATTTATTTTTTAAGTTAATTATTTTAGTGAACTTACTTCTGATTAACGTTTTGCGGCTTGGCGTAGTGGCGGAAATCGAAGTGCAAATGTTCAGTTTTGCACTAATGTTTATTAGAATTCCGAATGTTCAATTTAGCACTGAACCCGCCATTTTGCCAAGCTGCTGTTGGCTGTCAGGCATATTTTCTAATAGTAAGTTGTAATACTTTCAATATTACCAAAATTTGAATTGTATTCTCTCGCTTTCTCTAAATCCATGTATTTTAATTTATATTTAAAGTAAAAATTATTGCCGTAAATATCCTTTATTCTAATCTTTATATTAGTCGATTTGTCTTCGTTTGGGATTGGGTTGTAATTTCCCCAAGCTGTCTCTTGTTCAAAATATGCAATCCCAACTATTGAATCTCCAATATTTATAAAACTTTTATTAGAAGTGTCATTTTCCGAATCTCTTATTCTTAAGGTTGCAATTGAAATTTGAGAATCATTTTTCAAATTGATTTTAAATGATTCTAATGCGTGCCATTGTGCAAGCCAAATTCGTTCATTCCAAAATCTATATTTTTTATTCTTGTAGTAGCCTAAATATATTTTATCAATTGCGGTTGGCATATTTCCTACATTTGCTATAGACATATATACGACAAACCCTGTTTTGTGCAAATCATAAGTATAATTATGTTCCTTCACTTCGTATTTTTCGCCAGTAAAATAGAAACTATAAAAACTTACTTTGTCAATAAATCTAATTTTTAGTTTTGGTTTTTTGATAAGAGAATTAAATAGTCCACTTACCCAACCATAAAAAATAGTCGCAAAAAATAATATTATAGACAGAAATCCGCTATTATCATTTGTCCATTTTATAAGTTTATTAATTTGTTCCATTTCTGTTTATCGGTTCTTCAATGCTTGCAGCTAACGGGATTAGCGTTGGCGGCGTTCTTTTGACCTTAGACCAGCACGTATAACCAAAATTTTGAGATTAGCATAAATTGTCAATTTTTGCGAATATCGAAAAATTTTGGTTTAGCATTGAAATATCAAAAGAATGATCGCTACACGCGATGTTAGCGGTAGTAAAAATCAATAGACTTCTTTTTGAACAGCAGATAAAAATTCTTTTATAAATATTGATAATTCCTTCTTTAATCTATCACCTCCAGCAGCAGAATTATTGTATTGAAGATATCTTAAGCTCCGTAAATTAAATGGTAATTTTTCAGGGTCTCTTGTCAAAATAATTGGACATCTTTGGATGCCTAAACAAAGACCTAATTCAAAAATAACATTAGGATTTTGTTCGGAAACATCAGCAATAATTATTTGAGAGGTTCTAATTTCTCTCCATACTTGACTTAAAATAGTGCCTGGCTCTTTAATATCAT
>MEND01000105.1:31972-53452 GCA_001768975.1 Bacteroidetes bacterium GWA2_31_9
TTTTATTTTAGTATCATGCAGTATTGACAATGCTTGAAGTTTTTCATATTGAGGTATTCCAGTAGATAAATAATCGCTAAATACCTTAATTGGAATTAACTCTTTAAGTAATATTTTATCAATTGGAATACCTGTTAAATTACTAATTGCGAGATAAACGTCTTCCTTTTCAATTTTAATATTACTCTTTTTCTTTTTTAATGACAATTTTATTTCATTCTCCTTATCAATTAAAATTTTCTCCTGATCTCTATATACAGCTGCTTGTTCAAAATTTTGCTTCTTAATCGAATTTAATTTCAATATTCGACTCTCAGTAATTTGAGATTTAACTTCCTTTATTTCTTCATAAACTTGATAGGTTTGATCTTTTGGATCTAACATTCTTTGGAAGCTCTTTAATGTCCCAATTTCTTCAATTACTTCAAATGATTTTGACGGTTGAGAAGAATCGGAAAAATAAATACTAGCTAATTCAACAATTTCATTAATAATATCAGTGTTTATACTACAACTAAATAAGCTTTCAAAAGTTTGCTTTTTAAGTTCTAAAATTTTAATCGCTTCTTCATTATTTAGTGGCTTCAATTTAAGGATATTTACTTTCTTTTTTAATTGTAAATCATGCTTAAATAATTCATTGAGTTCTTCTGGTGTTATTGTTAAAATAAACTTAGCTATAAGTTTGTCTAAAACTAAATTGTAAAGATTATTTTCTCTCAACAAAACGTGAAATGCATCCTTAATAAATATGATTACCTTTTCATTGCTTGAAAGTTCATAATTGATTGCTTTTATTCTTTCCTCAATTGAACCTTTGTATTTTATTCCTGAAACAAGTAAATCAAGATTTAATTCTTTTATTTTAACCTCCTCAAGCTCAAAAGGGACTTCACTATTTTTAGCTTTATTAATAAATCCTTTTAGTAAATTCCGTCTTCCAGTACCACTTTCGCCAACAATAATGATATTTTTTTTATCTCTTTTAAATAAATATTTTGCTAAAATATCAAGTTCTTCAGCGCGACCAACTGTTATTTTTTTTTCTACACCAATTTCTAATAATTCATTCTCTACCTCTTTATTTAAGTCTAAACAAAAAGCATCCAAAACATCTGTCTTGTCCTCCTTTTTTTCGGTTTGTATAGATGTTACTTCAATAACATCATCATCTATAATTGGGGTGTGGGTATATAATTGCCGCTCTTTTAATGGAGCAATTCTTACCCTTTTGGGATTTCTTTGAGGATTTATTCTTGGCATAATTATAAATTATCAATAAATAAATTTAATTGTTTAATTAAATCTTGTGCTCCTGATGCAGAATCTTTATATAATATTACTCTTTGATGTTTTAAATCAAAAGGTAAAAGAGAAATATCCTGAGTAATTAAAATTACTTTTTTTTGTAAAGCATGTGCATATCCCAATTCATAATATACATTTGGATTTTGAACTGAAAGGTCAGCAACTATATAATCAGCATCATTAATTGAGTTAATTATATCATCTATAATTGGACTAGTAGAAAAAATATTATCTGCTCTGACACAAATATCTCTACGATTCAATATTGTTGGCTCAATTACAGATTTCCATATGCCATCATATTGAGCACTAAATGGCATAATAACGAAACAATTCATATTCATAAACAAAGTTTTAAAGTTATACAAATATCTAATTTTATTTTAGTAAGACCAAAATTTATTACCGCTAACTTGTCGCTAAACGCAACTAACCACCTAATTTTCTTATTTTCAAATTATTACAAACCGACAACAAACGTTTGTAACCGTTTATATTCGTGTACAAACATTTACATTCGGATTAAATCAAAAGTAAAATATTCTTTTGAATTTTGCAAGAATAGATATTTTATAAAAAAAATTATACTTTATTTAAAAAACCTTACTTTCGTAAAAATATAAATATTTAAAAATTGTCTATCAATTCAAAATATTCAGTAGTTATTTTAGCTGCAGGAATGTCGTCACGATTTGGACAAACTAAAGCATTTTTAAAATGGGATTCTGAAAATACTTTTCTCGAAAAAATCTGTTCAACATATTTTGAATCTGGCATCTCTGAAGGTTACATAGTTGTAAACGATGAAACATATATTGAGCTAAAAAAATATCCAATTTCGAAGTTTCATGGATTCAGCATAATTATTAATTCATTTCCAGAAAAAGGTCGATTATATTCTTTAAAACTAGCAATTGAACAAATGAAATCGTTCAATTCTTGTTTTATTCAAAATATTGATAATCCATTTGTTAACATTAATCTTATTTCGGAACTTATAAAAAACATGGAGTCAAATGATTATTTAGTGCCAAATTTTAACAGTCAAAACGGTCATCCAGCATTAATTTCAAAAAATGTTTTGACAAAAATTGCTAATTCTGATTATAATTTAGGAATTAAAGCTGTATTAAATAACTTTGAAAAGAAAATTCTAAGAATTGATGATAAATCAATACTCTACAACATTAATACACTTGATGAATATAAATCAATTTTTTAAATTTGCAGAATAAATCTAAATAGATGCCAAAAACTAAAAAGCAATTTAATTCTATACTAAGAAAAACAATAGTCTTTTCATTATTTTTAATAAGCACTATTATTGTACTATTATTATATCCAAAGGAAGGAAAATTCAGATATGAATTTCATAAAGGAAAACCATGGATGCACGAGAATTTAATATCTCCTTTTGATTTTGCAATCTTAAAATTACCAATAGAATTAGATGAAGAAAAAGATAGCTTAAACAATAACTTTAAGAAATTTTACAAAATAGATAATCAGGTATATATTAGTGAGATAAACAAATTTCAAAAAGATTTTGAACTAAAATGGGGAGAACATTTAACTAAATATTATAACATAAGCTTTATCAACAATGGCATCTTGTCAAATTCAAAACTACTTGCAAAAAAGAAAAAATATTATACATTTTGTTATAATATTTTAGATTATATTTTTTCTCAAGGAATTATAGAAGAGGAAGTTTACCCTTCAAATAAATTTTCTGAACAATTGATGCTAATTAGAAATAATAATATAGCAGAAAGTGTTGTTCGGAGCGATATCTTTACAATTAATACTGCAATAAATTACATTACAATAAAACTTACAAAACCATCTGATTCACTGACTTATGCTTCTAGGATTGAGAAAGATTTTTTTGGAAGTATTGATTTAAATAAATATTTAGTAGCTAATGTATTTTTTGATGATGAGACTACAAAAAAATTAAAGCAAAGTCTTATTGATGGAATTTCATTAACACGTGGTATGATTCAGGAAGGACAAAAAATCATAACAAAAGGTGAAATTGTAAATCAAGATAAGTATAGAATTTTAAACTCGTTGAAAAAGGAATATGAAGCTTCGATTGGAGGAACTGAAAACTTTTATATGATTTCGTTAGGTCAGTTAATTCTTATTATTTCAACATTTTTAATTTTGTTCTTTTTCCTTAAAAACTTTCGAAAAGATATAATAAAAAACCTATTAAAAATCTCATTTCTTTTAATGCTAATTTTAATATTTGTTGCTATTACAAGTTTAACAATTAAAATCAATATTATACACCATTATTTAATACCTTATGCTTTAATTCCTATTATTGTAAGGACATTTTATGACTCTCGTTTAGCTCAATTTATATTATTAGTTACAGTTTTATTGATAGCATTTATTACTCCAAATCCTTTCGAGTTTGTTTATTTACAATTAATAACTGGAACAATAGCAGTATTTAGTCTTGCAACAGTTCAAAGACGAAGTCAATTATTCCTTACCTCATTAATTATTTTTCTAACCTACAGTTTTCTATACTTAGGAATTTCGATTATGCAAGAAGGCAATTTAGAAAATATTTATTGGAAAAACTTTGTATGGTTTGCCGGAAATGGACTTTTGCTGCTTTCATCTTATCCATTAATCTACATTTTTGAAAAATTATTTGGATTTTTATCTGACGTAACACTTATGGAATTAAGTAATACAAATCATCCATTATTAAGAAAACTGGCTCAAGAAGCCCCCGGCACATTTCATCATTCGCTTCAGGTTGCAAATATTGCAGAAGATGTAGCATTTCATATTGGAGGAAATTCGCTACTTGTTAGAGTTGGTGCAATGTATCACGACTTGGGCAAAGTTAGTAATCCACGTTTTTTTATTGAAAATCAACGACTAGAGATTAATCCTCACGATGAAATTGATTATGAAGAAAGTGCAAAAATTATTATTAATCATGTTACCGAAGGTGTTAATTTAGCTAGAAAATATAATATCCCAAATCAGATTATTGATTTTATGAGAACGCATCACGGAAATATGAAAGTTTTATATTTCTATCGTTCATACATGAATAAATATCCTAATAAAGAAGTTGATATTAATAAGTTTACTTATCCGGGAGTCTCTCCTTTTACGAAAGAACATGCTATTTTAATGATGTCAGACTCTGTAGAAGCAGCTTCAAGAAGTCTTAAAGAAGTTTCCGAAGAAAGTATTACTGCTTTAATCGACAGAGTTATTGATTATCAAATAAAAGAAAAACAATATGAAAATTCTGATATTACTTTTAGAGATATTTCAAAAGCAAAGACTGTATTAAAGCAAAAATTATTAAATATTTATCATGTTAGAATTGAATACCCTGATGAGAAAAAATAATTATGAAAATATAATGAAATTTTGCTCAATTGATTATTGTTATTAATAAATATTTTTTTAACTTTGCGACCTTGAAAAGTTTAGGTTAAAAAACTCAAATAGTAAATAGGATGAACTTAATGAATGTTATTGATAAGGATTTCGCAGTTGAAAAGGAATTTCCAAAATTTATCAGCGGAGATACAATTACTGTACATTATAAAATTAAAGAAGGTAATAAAGAACGTATTCAGCAATACAGAGGTGTTGTAATTCAAGTAAAAGGCTCAGGTCGTACTGCTACTTTTACAGTAAGAAAAATGTCTGGAAGCACAGGAGTTGAAAGAATATTCCCAATAGCATCTCCAAATATTGATCAAATTGAAATTAACAAAAAAGGAAGCGTTCGTAGAGCTAGAATTTACTATTTAAGAGGCTTAACTGGTAAAAAAGCTAGAATCAAAGAAAAAAGAGTGTAATTCTTTCAGATATAAAAATATTAAAGCTGCTTTACGCAGCTTTTTTTATTTCCAGAAATATTATTGTTTTGTAAAAATAGCAGTAATATGATCTAAATCGCCACTGCCATCATTAGCTGTATAACTAAAATTGATTGTTTTATAATTTGAACTTATTGAGCCATTTCCAGTAATTATCTGTGCATCATTAACAACCGTTTGTGAAGGTATTGATAAACTCATATCGCTTAAAATTGCATAAACCGAACGTGTTGATTCTGATGTAGAAAGATTGTAAATATTATCAATCCATATTTTTGAATTGTCGCTTGAATGATTTCTCAAGCTAACTGTAAAAGTTGTAGCACCAAAATCCTCACTAGTTTCCTTACATGTCCAAGTACCTGTAATTTTATCTCTTGGATCTTCAGGTTCAGGCTCAATTGGCTCGTCAGGCTTACAAGAATAAATTAAAGTGCTAATGAACACAACCAAAAATAAGTATTTGCCTAATGCACTCATAATAATTCAATAATTAGTATCATAAAGTTAATACAATATTACAAATTGAAAAATAAATAATTTAATCTTATTCAAAAAAGTTATGGTTATTCGACAAAATTAGTGAGAAATGACGAATAGATATACAAAATAAAAGATGAAAACTTACAAAAATGATATACATTTTGTTAAAGCTCAGCAAAGCGTAATAATAATTCCTTATAAATTGCAAGCTGTTTGAGCGAAGTCGCAGACGGAGTGAGTTCTTGCAATTAAAAGTTTTTTGTTACTTTTTTTCGATAAAAAAAGTAAAAGAAAATATTAAAATTAATACTGTTTCTACTTAAAATGTCGAATAACCAAAGTTATACATTTTTGAATTTTATTCTAAAAACAAGATAAAAATAATGTTTACTCATAAATAGGACTAATACCCATATTATAAAAGGTAAAAGCCCACATATCAGCTGCTTGCTCAATTTGTTTTGACACAGGTTTTCCAGAACCATGTCCTGCTTTAGCGTCAATTCGTATTAAAACAGGATTTGATCCTTTACAATATTCTTGTAAAGTTGCTGCATATTTAAATGAATGTGCCGGAACAACTCTATCATCATGGTCGGCAGTAGTAACTAATATTGCAGGATAATTTGTATTATTTACTTTAATATTATGAAGTGGCGAATATTTGTAAATGTATTTAAATTCAGTTGAATCATCGCTAGAACCATAATCGCTAGTCCACGACCAACCTATTGTAAATTTATGAAACCTAAGCATATCCATCACTCCTACTGCTGGCAGTGCTACTTTAAATAATTCGGGACGCTGATTTGTAACAGCACCAACAAGCAAACCTCCATTTGAGCCACCATTCATTGCTAACACAGACGAATTAGTATATTGTTTTTCAATTAAATATTCTGCACAAGCTATAAAATCATCAAATACATTTTGCTTTTGAAGCTTTGTTCCTTGCTTATGCCAATCGTCTCCAAACTCACCTCCACCTCTTAGACATGCTACAACATAAACTCCTCCATTTTCTAACCATATTAAATTACTTGCTTTAAATTTAGGAGTCATACTTATATTAAAACCACCATAACCATAAAGTAATGCTGGATTTTTTCCATTCATTTTTATATTTTTTTTATGAACTATAAACATTGGAATCATTGTTCCATCTTTACTTTTTGCAAATTCTTGTTTTGTAATATATTGACTTTCATCAAAATCAATTTCACTTTTAAAATAAATTTCTGATTTATCATTGTTTAAACTGTACTTATAAATCAAACCCGGACTAGTAAAAGAAGAAATAGAATAAAATAAAGTATTATCATTAATTTTTCCATTAACAGAGTTAACTGTGCAAATTGTACTTAGTTCAATATCTTTTTCATACTTCCCTTCATTAGAATAAATTTCGATTTTATTATACGCATTTTTCATATATGAGCAAACAATTTTATTTCCTGCAAAAGAACATCCATCAAGAACATTTTCTTTTTCAGAAATTATTTCAATCCAATTAGTCGAATCAAAATTATTTAAATCAATCTTAATTAATTTATATTTTGGAGCTTGATAATTCGTCCTTATACATAAAAAAATTTCAACACATTCAATTATATTAAACTCATAATCAAAACCTTGCACAATATATTTAAACTCATTTTCAGAGTTATCTAATTTTTTAAATTGCAAAGCATTTCCCTTGCTTGCTGCTCCTTCATAAATAAATAGATATTTTTCATTTTCAGGAACATAAGCAGCATAAGTACGTAATGGTTCATTGTCATTTTTATAAACTAAAGCATCCTCGTTTTGATTAGTTCCTAACTTATGATAATACATTTTATGAAATTGATTTTTCTTCGATAAAGCTTTACCTTCTTCAGGAGCATCATATCTACTATAGAAAAAACCATCTTTATACCATGCAATTGATGAAAATTTAACCCAAGACAAATGATCTTCCAAATCAAGTTGACTATTAATATCCTTAACATAAATTTCGTTCCAATCAGATCCAGACCTAGCTACAGAATATGCAAAATATTTTTTATCGTTTGAATAAGCCATTCCATTTAAAGCAACAGTTCCATCAGTTGACAAACTATTTGGATCAAGAAAAACTCTTGGTTCTGAATTTAAGCTATCAATTACGTAAAGCACACTTTGATTTTGCAACCCTGTATTTTTGTAAAAATAATATTTGCCCGCAGCTTTAAATGGTGCAGAAATTTTAGGAAAATTCCACATTTTAGTCAATCTATCTTTTATTTTATCCCTAAATGGAATTTGAGAAAGATAATTGTTAGTCACCTCATTTTGACTTTTTACCCATTCAGCTGTTTCATCAGAATTATCATTTTCGAGCCAACGGTATGGGTCGCCAATCTTATAACCAAAATAAGTATCAACAGAATCGGTTTTCTTTGTCACTGAATATGTTACTTTTATAAATGGGTATTTTTTATCATCAATACATTTAAATGCAATTAATGAACAAACGATTGAAAAAAATATAACAAATTTCATATTCTTAAGTATTAATTTTAATGTAAAGTTAATAATCAAATATGATTTTTAAAAGTTAATACTGATATAACATGGAATTTATAAACTATATGTTTAAATTTGTAATATTAATATAATATTAAAATTCAGAAATTATGTATCGAAATATTAGAATTATCTTATTAAGTATTACGCTGTTAACTGTTATAACTTTTAAAATTTATGCCGATGAAGGAATGTGGATTCCTATGCTTATTAATAAGAATATGGCAGAAATGAAAAGATTAGGTTTGAAACTTTCAGCAGAAGATATTTACAATATTAATAATGCTTCATTGAAAGATGCAATAGTTCAATTCGGAAATGGCTGTACAGGTGAAGTTGTTTCAAGTGAAGGCTTAGTATTTACAAATCATCATTGCGGATTTGGTCAAATTCAAGCACATAGCACTGTAGAGCACGATTATCTGGCTGATGGTTTTTGGGCAATGAGCAAAGCTGAAGAGCTTTCAAATCCTGGATTAACTGTAAAATTCCTTGTTAGAATGGAAGAGGTTACTCAAAAAGTTTTAGCTGCTGTTTCTGATACAATGACTGAAAAAGAAAGAGATCGTGCAATTGATAAAATTCAAGATAAAATTACTGCAGAATCAATAACCGGAACAGGATATGATGCAATTATAAAAAGCTTTTTTGATGGAAATCAATACTTTATGTTTGTTTACGAAATATATAAAGATGTTCGATTAGTTGGAGCTCCTCCTTCATCAATCGGAAAATTTGGAGGCGATACTGATAACTGGATGTGGCCACGACATACAGGAGATTTTAGCATTTTTAGAGTTTACATGGGAAAAGATGGAAAACCGGCAGAATATTCAGCTGATAATGTTCCCTACAAACCCAAACATTCGTTACCCGTTTCATTAAATGGTGTTAAAGCTAATGATTATGCAATGATACTTGGTTATCCTGGACGTACTAACAGATATTTAAACTCTTATGGTGTAAAACAAAACATTGAATTATTAAATCCATCGATTGTAAAAATAAGAGATAAAAAATTAGAAATTATGCGTGAAGGCATGAACTCTAATCACATAATCAAAATTCAATACGCTTCAAAATATGCTCGCACAAGTAATTATTGGAAATACTTTATTGGTCAAACTAAACAATTAGTGCAAAACAAAGTTTATGAAAAAAAGGTTGAAATTGAAAACGAATTTACAACTTGGGCAAATAACGATTCTAAAAGAAAAGAAAAGTATGGAAAGGTTCTTTCTGAAATTGAAAAATCGTGGATAGAACTTAAAGACTATAATTTACTAAAAAATTATCTTAATGAAGCTGCTCTCGGAGTAGAACTTTTTTCTTTTTCATTCAAATTTCAGCACTTATATAATGGATTACGTAAAGACGAAAAAGACTCGAACAATGTTGTTTTAGCAAAAGAATTAATCGTCGATTTAGATTTATTTTACAAAGATTTGGACTTAAATACTGATAAAAAACTCTTTATAAGCTTAATGACAATGTTTAGAGAAGATATTCCAACTGAATTTCTTCCAACTTTTTTTACAGAAAATTTAAAGAAACATAAAGAAGATATTGTCAAATATGCAGATTATGCTTACTCAAAATCTATCTTTATTTCTAAAGAAAAAGCATCAGCATTTCTAAAAAACCCTGATTTTAAAACACTTGATAAAGATCCAATTTTTAGTGCAATGTATTCTATAGTTGGCAATTTCAGAAAACACATGGCAAAGTACAAACCTATTGAAGAAAATCGTGATAAAAATATCAGGTTATTTATTGAAGGAACTATGGAAATGCACCCTGAAAAGAATTTTTATCCAAATGCCAACTCCTCAATGCGTTTGACTTATGGAACTGTTCAAGATTATGCTCCAAGAGATGCTGTTGAATACGAATTATTTACTACAATTGACGGAATAATCGAAAAAGAAAATGATGAATCGGACGAATTTGTTGTTCCTAAAAAATTAAAAGAATTATACCAAACAAAAGATTATGGGATTTATGGCGAAGATGGAAATTTAAAAGTTTGTTTCCTTACTACTAACGACATTACTGGCGGAAATTCTGGAAGTCCTGTAATTAATGGAAACGGCGAACTTATTGGAATTGCTTTTGATGGCAACTGGGAAGCAATGAGTGGCGATATTTCTTTTGAACCATCAGTCCAACGTACAATTGTAGTTGATATTAGATACGTATTATTTATTATTGATAAGTTTGCTGGTGCAGGGCATTTGGTGAAGGAACTTCAGTTAGCAAAGTCTTAAGAAGTCCTAAAATTTACTTTAAAACTTCAAGCTTAAATTCATTTATAATAGTTTCGTGGTCGAAAGCTAGTTTTGGCAAATCATTAATATTAAACCACTTAACTTCAGTAGCGTCATCACCTGCTTTTGGCAACTGGTTTTCATCTACAAATCCATAAAATATTACTGAAACTGTTCTTCCTCGGGGATCGCGATTAATAGAACTGTATGTTTTGAATTGCTTTAAGTTTTCGATTATTAAGCCTGTTTCTTCTAATAATTCTCTGCTTGCAGCATTTTCAATTGTTTCGTCCATATCCATAAAACCTCCTGGTAACGCCCAATGATTTTCAAAAGGTTCGTGTTTTCGTTTTATCAAAAGAAGCTCAAAGCTTTTTCCTAATTTGTGTAAGATAATACAGTCAGCGGTTAAAGCCGGACGAGGATATTCATAAGTAAAAGACATGTTATTTTTGGTCGATTAAGTTTTGTAATAACTGGATAAATGTTTCATTTACAACAGGAATCTGAACTCTTGATACTTTCATTTTTGAGTTTAACTTATTTGCTTCTGGAACTATAAATTGGTCAATATCGTATAAAGTTTCAAGATTTTCGCTTATAAAACTAATTGGAATAATAACAATTTCATTAATAGATTTTGAAGCTAATTCCCTTATCAAATCTTTAGTATCGGGACCGAGCCAAGTTTTTGGATTCATTCCCGATTGGTACGAAACTTTGTATGACAAATTACATGATTCTGAAATCAATTTTGCCGATTCTTCAATTGCTTTTTGATATGTGTCGCCTTTTTTAATAAACGATTTTGGTATCGAATGTGCACTGAATAATAATAACGGTTTATGTACATTATTTTCAATAATATGACTATCAATTGCGTCCTTCCAATATTTCACATAAAGTGAATTTTGATAAAACTCAGCAATTACATTAATTTTTAATTTCGGGAATTGTTTTTTTTCTTTTTCAATATCATAAATAACACTATCCGTAGTCGTTATACTTCGCTGTGGATATAATGGGATTACTGAAATGTCATTAATTTCTTCTTTAACAAAATCTATTAATGCATCAGCAATAAATGGTTTTGAATAAGAATAAGCATACTTAACTATATAATTATTAGCGACTTTGCATTGCAATTCGTTGGTCTGAATTTTTGTAATTTTTTTTATGGGAGTCCCTCCTATTTTCTGGTATCTTGCCCATGATTTTTTGAAACGAGTTGTACTAATATAAAATGAAAGAAATTTTCGCACAAAAATTGGTGCAGCAATTATATGCTTATCAAGAAACATACGTTTAAGAAATTCTTTGACTTCTTCTGGACTTTCAGGTCCTCCCATATTTACAAGTAAAACGCCTTTCATTTGTTGGAAGTTTGATGTTTGTAGTTAGCTACGCTGTTTACTTACCGCTAAGTCGCAGGACTTGTTCCGATTTATCGGAAGACACAAAGTTATATTTTAAATATTACACATCGACATTTTGATAAACTCAATGCAACGCTTTACTCAGTGCATTGCATTTTTCTTAGTGTTTCTCTGTGTTCTTCGTGTCTCAGTGTTTTTCTTGTATTTGCTGTCGTAGTTAAATCTCTAAATTCTAAATCCTAAATTTAAATTGTTTTGGAATATTTATCGCCTTCGGTATTTAATTGTGGGTCGAAAGCCATAGCTATATTTCTGACAATCATCATTCCCTCTTTTGATATTTCAAGTCGATTATTATTAATTACAAGTAAGTTATCATCAATAAATTCTTTAAGATTTTCGTCTTTGTAACCTACAATTGATTTAACTTCTGTTGCTGAAATTGCAAACTGACTTCCAATTTGCTCAAAATCAACAATTCCATTACACATAGTTTCGTTAATTACTTCTTTGCAAACTCTCTCGTTGAAAGATAAAGCATAACCTCGTTCAACTGCAAATCCATCAGCTTCAATTCGCTTAATATATTTATGAAGATTTTTTTCGTTCTGGCTAAAAGCATCCCAAAGTTGTGTAATTGACGAACAACCAAATCCATATACCTGACCTGTTGTCTCTTTTGTGCAATATCCTTGAAAATTTCTATGTAGTATTTTCTCTTTCAAAGCTTTTGCCAAGTCATCGCTTGGTTTGGCATAATGGTCTAAACCTATTTGCTCGTAACCACTTTTTACAAGTAAGTCCATTGATGAAAGGAACATTGACAATTTTTTGTCAGGTGAAGGCAAACCAGCATCCTCAAGTATTTTCTGAGCGCCCATAAACCAAGGCACATGTGCATAGGAAAATGTAACAAGTCTATCAGGGGAAAGTTCAATTGCTTGCTTTATAGTTTCATTAAAGCTTTCAACTGTCTGATATGGAAGACCGTAAATAAAATCGTAATTCACTCCAGTAAATCCTGCTTCACGAATTAATTCTATCAATTCTTTATGTGGAAGTTTTGAATGCAAACGATTAACTGTGTCTAAAACTTTTGTATTAAAATCCTGAATACCGACACTAATTCTGTTAAAACCACTTTCTCTCAGAAAAACAATTTCTTCCTTATCTAAATATGCAGGATTACATTCTATTGCTATTTCAGCATTTTCTCCAATTATAAATGTCTTATGAATTTCGTTCATTACTTTTGTAATGAATTTTCTAGAAATTGAATTAGGTGTTCCGCCTCCCCAATGAACTTGAGTAACTTTTCTGTTTTTAATATCAAGATGCTTACTATAATTCTGAATTTCCTTTATAACACAATTTATATATCTGTCAATTACATCATTATTTTCAAAAAGTGTAGTATTGCAACCACAAAAATGGCAACGCTGACTACAAAATGGAATATGAATATAAATTGAAATATTCTCAGAACCATTGCTGTTTGAAGTCGCCAAATGACTAATTAAGTCAGAATTTGTAAACTTTTCGTGAAAAAAATTCGCAGGAGGATAACTAGTATATCTTGGTCCTTGACGGTTATATTTTAGGAGTAGTTGTTTTAATTTTTCCATAATTTTTCTTTTATTTTTTTACCACATAGAATCATAGGAACATAGGTTTCACATAGTTTTTTTCTATGTGTTTTTCTATGTGCTTACTGTGCCTACGTGGTTATACATTATTCATTCTTTTTTTTACCACATAGAATCATAGAAACATAGGTTTCACATAGTTTTTCTATGTGTTTTTCTATGTGCTTACTGTGCCTACGTGGTTATACATTACTCATTCTTTTTTTACTACATAGAATCATAGAAACATAGGTTTCACATAGTTTTTTTCTATGTATTTTTTCTATGTTTCTATTGTGCCTATGTGGTTATACATTATTCATTCTTTTTTTACCACATAGAATCATAGTTACATAGGTTTCACATAGTTTTTTTCTATGTGTTTTTCTATGTGCCTACTGTGTCTATGTAGTTAAATTTTAGGTAATTCAGCATATAATTCATTAACAAGAGTTATTTGCCCTTCTTTGAAAATATTAGTACTGTTAAAATTAATAATAATTCCTTTTGGCTTACTTAATAATCTCATGTATGTTAGTAAAATAGACTCATGAATTGGGATTATACTTTCAGTTGATTTTAAT
Organism: Bacteroidetes bacterium GWA2_31_9; assembly: GCA_001768975.1. Classification (GTDB taxonomy): domain Bacteria; phylum Bacteroidota; class Bacteroidia; order Bacteroidales; family GWF2-33-38; genus GWA2-31-9. The sequence continues at coordinate 46,032 of MEND01000105.1, forward strand.
TCTAATATAATAAGATTTTCAACAAGTATATCATACCTTAAATCTGCATCTAAATATAAATCTTTATAATTAATTGGCACTTTCTGTTGAGATTGACAATGTAGCCTTTTTAAACCAAGTTCATAAATTAAACATTTTTCATAAACACTTTCTAATAAGCCCGGTCCAAGTTGTTTATGCACTTCAATTGCACATCCAATTATTTTATATGTAAGTTCATCTAAATATTTTTGTGTAATCTGCATTCTATGTGTATTTCTATGTGCCTATTGTGCCTATGTGGTAAAAAGTTAGTCTCGTTTCCAATCAGCCGACTTAATCCAATCAATTGCAAATTTTGCATTTTCAAATGGTGTGTTTGGTAAAACTCCGTGCCCCAAATTGAAAATCCATTTTGTTTCTTTGCTTCCAAATTCTATATATTTTTCTAATTGAAATTTTAAAACTTTAGGATTTGTTAAAAGAAATCTCTGGTCAAAATTGCCCTGTAAACCTATTTCATTTCCAAGTTGCTGACGAACTTTTGAAATATCCATTTGCCAGTCAATGCTTATAAAATCAGCAATTTCTGTATTCATTTCAATTATTCCATTACCAATTCCTTTTGGAAAATAAATAAATGGAGTTCCAGTTTTACGAACTGCATCACCAATTTTTTTGACAGCTGGTAAGAATAATTCTTTGTAAAGTTTCACAGGAATTAAGCCTGCATGAGTTTCAAATAGTTGAAATGCTTGAATTCCACTTTCAATTTGATTTTGTGCGTATATAATTGAAATATCTACAATTAAATCAACAATTTTCTTAGCTTCTTCAGGTTTTTCAAAAATAAACTTCACAGCATCAGGAAATTCATGATTTGAACTAAGTCCCTGAACCATATAACATAAAACTGTTAATGGGGCACCACAGAATCCAATTAATGGAGTATCTCCTTTTTTAGTTTCATTAATTATTTTAATTGCATCGTAGATATAATTAAAAAAATCTGTGTCAGGCTGAAGGCTTTCGAATGGTTTATCAACATCCTTCAATGAAACTGCGAACTTTGGACCTTTATCAGTAAAATCAACTCTCATTCCCATTGCTTGAGGAACTACTAAAATATCTGAAAAAAGTATTGCTGCATCAACACCTAAATCATCAACAGGAAGTAAAGTAACTTTTGCAGCAAGCTCAGGTTCAAGCATTAATTCGCTGAAAGAATATGATTCTCTCATTTTCATGTATGATGGTAATACTCGCCCTGCTTGACGCATAAACCACACTGGTGGACGTTCACGTTTGATTCCTTTTATTGTATCTAAAAATATTGGATTTGCCATTTTAAAATTGTTTGATGTTTGTCGTTTGAAGTTTGTAGTTATTTCCCCTTTGTTAAAGGGGGATAGTGGGATTATTTAAGTTTAAGTAAAGCTTCCAAATTCGCTTTCAGCAAATTATCTAAATCCTCGTCGCTATGAGAAGCATTAATAAACATTGCTTCAAATTGTGAAGGAGCAAGATATATTCCACTTTCTAAAGATAGATGGAAAAATTCAGCATATCTTTCTCTATCACTTGTCATTACTTCATCAAATGATTCAAGTTTTTCTTTATCGTTGAAGAATAAAGTCATCATAGAACCAACACGGTTTACAACTCCTTTAATTCCAGCTTCTCGAAGATTGCGTTTAAAACCTGCTTCAACTTTTGCAGCATTTTTTTCAAGATTTGTATAAAAATCAGGATGCGAATCAAAATATTTTAGTGTAACCAATCCTGCAGCCATTGCAAGTGGATTCCCAGATAATGTTCCAGCCTGATAAACTGGTCCAAGTGGAGCAAGCATATCCATAATATCTTTTCTTCCGCCATAAGCACCTACAGGAAGTCCGCCTCCAATAATTTTTCCGAGAGTTGTTAAATCGGGCATTACTCCATAATATTCCTGTGCTCCACCTTTTGCTAGACGAAATCCAGTAATAACTTCGTCAAAAATTAATAAAGCTCCGTACTTTTTGGTAATATCTCTTAATCCTTGTAAAAATCCAGCATTTGGAACAACTACTCCCATATTTCCAGCAACTGGCTCAACAATAATTGCTGCAATTTGGTCTTTATATTCTGAAAACAATCTTTCTACAGATTCAATGTTATTATAATCTGCTGTTAATGTATCAATTGCAATAGATTTTGTAACGCCAGGACTATCAGGCAAACCTAATGTGATTGCTCCCGAACCTGCTTTTATTAGAAAACTATCGCCATGTCCGTGATAACATCCTGCAAATTTTACTATTTTTTCTCTTTTTGTATAACCTCTGGCAAGTCGTATTGCACTCATAGTAGCCTCAGTTCCTGAGTTTACCATTCTAACTTTCTCAACCGATGGAACCATTTTGCAAATGAGTTCTGCCATTTCAGACTCAATAATTGTTGGTGCACCATAACTTGTTCCACGTTGAGCAGCATCAGTTATTGCATCAATAATCATATCTGGAGCATGACCCAAAATCATTGGACCCCATGAACCGACAAAGTCTATAAATGTGTTACCATCAATATCTTCAATTTTAGAGCCTTTTGCCTTTTTAATAAAAAGCGGACTTCCTTTTACGCTTTTAAACGCACGTACAGGAGAATTAACTCCACCTGGAATAACTTCCTGAGCTCGTGCAAATTCTTTTTTACTTTTTTCTATGTTCATTTTTACTTATACTTTTTAAAACTTTATATAAAATTTAATCATTCAAAATTAATTCTTCTACTTTTTTAATAAACATTTTTGTTGGCTCTATTAATCTGTTCACAGTTTTTTCATCATTATCAAAAAAATCATTATAGTCGCCTTTTAAACGTTTTTCGAAGAGTTCAGTATAACATTTAGCTAATTCTTTGCTTATTTTTTCGGTTTGAACAAAGAGTTGCCCAAATTTTTGCCTACTTCCAGAATGGCTTGAAGTTTCAATTTTATTTTTAACGAGTAAAGCTCCTATTGCATAAAAGCAAGCATAGTACATTCTGTTTATAGCAGTATTCCAAAATTTATTTTTAATAAGTACTTCAACTTCTAAAATAGTTTCATTGGCACGGTTAATCCTATAATTAATATAGTCGTCTGGTTTATATTCACTCATAACAAGCGTCCTTCCTTCATAACATTTATGTAAAATGGCGTAACTTTATATTTATTATTCCACTCTATTTCTGAATATACCATTGGGCTAATAACCTCCCCAATTTCAAACTCTAAATCATACAAAGAATAAGTTATTTTTAATTCTTCATCTGTTGAAATTTTTTCCTTATTTAGTAGTATTAATAAATCCCAATCTGAATCAGGTTTTGAAGTACCTCTTGCTCTTGACCCATACAAGTATATTTTCGCAGAAGGGTCACTTTCAAGAATATTACTTTTTATCTGTTTTAATATTTTATCTGTTTTATTCATATTGACGGGAACTTAGTTTAAATAAAATTCGGGAAATTAGGAAAATTAATATCTATTAATTTTTGAACTTCAATTTTTAATTTTGGTAAATGATTTATAATCACTGCCCAAACATTGGAATCTGAAATATTATCATAAGAGTGAATAACTAAATTTCTGAATTGAACTATTTGTCGAGCATTGACAATTTCGATGTCAGGTTTTTTGTTTAAAATACGATTTACAGCTTCTCCAATTATTTCAAGATTACGTTCAATCCCTCGTTTTAATAAAATATTTTTACAATATTCATCATATTTTTTTTCGTTTCCTTCAAAGAAACTATCAATCTCATTAATGCAATTGAGTATGTCAATCAACCATTTTCCAATATTATTGTCCATAAATAAGGATTTTGCTTTGATTTATACTTTGTTCTAAAAAAGGATTCTTAACAGTCTGTTCTTCAAGCAAATCAACTTTTCTTTGATATATCCTTTCCAAATTTTCTTTTAAACTTAAATAATTATCAAAATAATAATAAAGTTCAACATCATTAAACTTCACCAAAAAATCAATGTCGCTTTGTTCAGTTTCAGTATTTTTTGCAAACGAACCAAATAAATATAAACGTAACACATTATGTTGCTTACATAATTCTGAAAGTTGTTGTTTATTTATTTTCATTTGATGTTTATTTCCTACTATTTAAAATTGCTGCAACTTCCTTTGCATGATATGTAATAATAATATCAGCTCCTGCCCGTTTAATTGAAGTCATAATTTCCATAATAAGACGTTTTTCGTCAATCCAGCCATTAGCTGCAGCTGCTTTAACCATTGAAAATTCGCCACTTACATTATATGCTGCAACAGGCATTTTAAACTCATTTTTAACTCTATAAATAATATCAAGATAACTTAATGCTGGCTTAACCATAACAATGTCAGCACCTTCTTGAATATCAAGCATTACTTCTCGCATTGCTTCGTCGGAATTTGCCGGATTCATCTGATATGTTGCTCTGTCGCCAAATTTTGGTGCACTTTCGGCAGCATCTCTGAATGGTCCGTAAAAACCGCTTGCATACTTGGCAGCATACGACATAATTGGAATTTTATAATATCCATTTTCATCTAAAGCTTTACGAATTGCACCAATTCTTCCGTCCATCATATCGCTTGGAGCAATAATATCGGCACCTGCTTCGGCTAACGAAACTGCTTGTTTTGCAAGAATTACTAATGTTTGGTCGTTTTCAACATCTCCGTCAACAATTGGTCCGCAGTGTCCATGTACTGTATATTCGCAATTACAAACATCGGCAACAAGACATAATCCCGGAACTTCTTTTTTAACTGCTCTTAACGCTCTTTGTACTATGCCATTATGTTCACAAGCTACGCTTCCATCGTCGTCTTTATGTTCAGGAATTCCAAAAAACAGAACTGATTTGACTCCAAGTCCCCATATTTCTTTGCACTCCTTAACAATATTATCAACAGAATATTGGAAATTTCCTGGCATTGATTTAATTGGATTTGCAACATTTTCGCCTGGGCAAACAAATAGTGGCATTATTAAATCGTCAACAGTTACAGATGTTTCGTTAACCATTTTTCTTACAACTGGATTATAACGCAAACGGCGTAATCTTGTGTTTGGAAATGATGAGTTTGTGTTCATTACTTATTTTTTAATTATTTAATTTATTTTTAACTTCAATTTTTAAGTTTTCTAAATGATTTTTAATAATTGTCCAGATTATTGAATTATCAATACTATCGTAAGCATGTATTAATCTGTTTCTTAGCCCTATTATTTTGGAAGAGTTTTGTATTTTTTCAGAAGGGAATAATTGATTATATTTGTTAATTGCTTCTCCAATAATACCAAGTTGCCTTTCAACAGCACTTTGAGTTTTAAAATCAGCAATATAATCATTAAAAGACTTTATATCAGATATAAAAGACTTTATAAGTTCAATAGCCGAAAGAATATCAGATAAGTATTTTTTGTTGCCTTCCATCATAAATTAAAATTTTTGTAGAATCTATACTCTTACGTAAATATGGATTTTTAATTGCCGAATCTGTTAATAAATCAACTTTTCTATTAAAAAAAAGCTCAAAATAATCCCAAAGAGAAATTAATTTTTCTCCTCTTTGAATAGGGTCTGCTTCATCTATTTCTACTACCAAGTCTATATCACTTTTTTCTATGTCAAACTTATCAGTTATAGATGAGCCAAAAGCATATAAATACTTAACATTATGGTTTTTACACGACTTTAAAAAATCATTTAATTTGTTTAATATTTCGTCTTTTACAATCATTATTTAAATAAATTTAAGCGAAGTACAGAATAATTTCATTTACCAACCCTTCAATATTCGATTGTTGTGCAGTAAACAATGGTTTAACTCCATATTCTTCAATTGCTTTGGTAGTTGATTTTCCAATACTGCCGACTTTCAATTTTTTTAAGTTCTCTTTACAATTATAAACCTCAACAAAGTTATGAAATCCTGACGAACTTGTAAATATAATTATATCGTAATGTTTATTATTAATTCTATCTACGATGCTTTGATTAATATTTTCGGGTTTACACGTTTCGTAACAATTTATTCTAGTGATATTTGTAAAGCCTTCTAGTACATTTTCGATTGTATTTCCGGCAAGATTCCCAAGTAGTAATAAAGTTTTTGAATTTTTAGTTATTACATTGTTTTTCAGCTCTTTTGCAAAGATTTCTGCAAGGTTACTTTTACTAATGTAATTAGCAACTTTGCCATATTTTTCTAATTCTTTAGCTGTTTTTTGACCTATAACTGCAATTTTAATATTATTTGGAAGATTAAATGATTCTAGCTTTTTAAAGAAAAATATTATTCCATTTTTGCTTGTAAAAATAAGCCAATCAAATGTTTTAATGTTTTTTAAAATTGTGGATTCTTGTTCCGAAATATTTGATTCTCTGACTGAAATCATAGGAAGATTAATGACTTTTGCTCCAAAATCTTCAAGTGGTTTTGCAAATTCTGTGAAGCTTTCTTCTGGTTGGGTTGAAATTATTATTTTATTCTTGATATTACTCATTATCTGATATATCGCTTAAACAAGTTTGAAACACCTTCAATGCGATTTTATCAACATAAGTTTTTTTTAGAGAAGATATTTTCCTAATCATTTGCTTTTCAGGAACAAAAGTTAATAATTGACATCGTACTTGACATTTTTTCTTTGGAGGTTTAGAAAACATATTGTCAGTTAAATGAAAAGATGCTTCATCATCAATTTCTTTACTTGTAATCATTGTACAAATAAAGCAATTATCTATTTCTTGAATTAATGTATCAGATAAGACAATTACTGGATGTGGTTTAAAATCTCCATTTGGTAGAAGAAAGTTAACCTCAACTATGTCTCCCCTTGAAATTGTCATTAAAAAATATCTGATGTTTTTTCATCTAAATATTTAGAAAATGCAACTGATGAGGTACAAAACAAAGCATCAGCAGTTTCTTTATCAGTTGAAATCTTTATTGCTTTACTTGTAGAAGTTTCTTTATAAAAAAGTTGCTTAACTCCAGTTATAGGCTTTATAGCTTCTATAATTCTATCTAAAGCTTTTTTTTCTGTTATTCTTATTACTACTTCCATTCTGTTTTTTTAAATACAAATTTAATTTATATCGTACAATTTAATGTCTTGTTTATTGCACTCCTCCAAAAGCTGATTTGCCATTTTCTTTGCCATATCAAAAGCCTTTTCGGGTGTAGAAATTTCAGTATTTCGTATAAATCTGTTTGATTTTAATTCTCCGGCTAAAACAGTAAGTTCTACTTTATTATTAACTATGCGTGCATAAGCTGCTAATGGGAACTTGCAACCTCCTTCGATTTCTGCCATAAAAACTCTTTCTGTTTTCACAGCTAGTTCTGTTTCTGCATGATTTATTTTTCTAATAACTTCAATTGTTCTTTTATCATCGGCTCTACACTC
>MEND01000106.1:0-3429 GCA_001768975.1 Bacteroidetes bacterium GWA2_31_9
AAATCGAAAAGAAGAACGAAAGCATCGCCCTAAAAAAATTTATTCGATGAATTACAAAAGACTATGAAAATTCCTTAACTAAACGACATTGAATTATGAATCATTAAAAATGCAAGTTTAAACTTTTCAACCCTTAAACTTATAAACTGTTAAGCTATTAAACTATTAAACTCATCAACTCATAAACTCATAAACTCATCAACTATAAACTAATCAACGCTTAAATAAAGTGAATCGCTACTACCACGACATAACAATTGCACTCGAATCAATAATGGCAAATAAGCTTAAATCTGTACTTACTGGATTGGGGATTATTTTCGGTGTTGCAGCTGTTATTAGTATGTTGGCAATAGGTAATGGAGCAAAGCAAGAAATTATAGAACAAATAAAACTTGTTGGTGTAAATAATATTATTGTTAAACCAATTATTAAAAAAGCTTCAGATAATTCAGAAGATGATGATGGGAAAAAGCAATCAAATAAATTTTCTACAGGTTTAACTCTTGCAGATGTAGAGGCTATTAAAACAATTATCCCTGAAATTGAGCAAATTAGTCCTGAAATAAATTACGAAACTTTTGCTATTCAGAATGGAATGAAAAAAAGCGTTACTTTACTTGGAGTACATCCAGCATATTTTAATTTATTCAACATGGCATTAATGAATGGTGCATATTTTAATGAAATTCAGAACCAAAATGGAAGTACTGTTTGCATAATTGGACCAAATATTAAAACCAAATTTTTTTATAATCAGAATCCAGTAGGTAAGAGCATAAAATGTGGAACTGTTTGGTTGACAATAATTGGAGTTTTGAACCCAAAAGCAAATCTGGCTCAATCGAATGATGATTTAGGAATTAGCAATTCTAACGACCAAATATTTATTCCTGCAAAAACAATGTTGATGAGATTTAAAAATAGAGGAATTGTAAACTCAAAAGTATTTACGCAAACAGAACGTAGAGGAAGAGGCATGATGATGAAGTCATCGCAAGAAGATGAAGGGGATAAAAACTATAATCAATTAGATAAAATTATAATACAAGCAAAAGAAACAGAATATCTTACATCTATATCGAATATTGTAAAAAGTATGATATTGAGGAGACATTCTGGTGTTGAAGATTTTGAGATTATTATTCCCGAATTATTATTGAAACAACAACAACGAACTAAAGATATTTTTAATATAGTTTTGGGTGCAATTGCAAGTATTTCATTGATTGTTGGTGGAATTGGAATTATGAATATTATGCTAGCATCTGTAATGGAACGAATTAAAGAAATAGGAACTCGATTGGCAATTGGTGCAACAAAAAAAGATATAGTAGTTCAATTTTTGGCAGAATCAACTTTTTTAAGTGTTGGAGGTGGATTTATTGGAGTTTTTCTGGGTTATGCTTTTTCAAAAATGATAACTAAATTTGCTGATATATTGACCATAATTACTCCATCTTCAGTAATAATTGCTTTCGGAATTTCCGCATTAGTAGGGATAATTTTTGGATATATGCCAGCAAAAAAGGCATCAGATAGAGACCCTGTTGAATCGCTTAGGTATGAGTAAGAAGTTTGAAGTTAGAGGTTCATGGTTACATTGTTCTATTGTTCTATTGTTCAATTGTTCAATTGTTCAATTGTTCTATTGTTCTATTGTTCTATTGTTCTATTGTTCTATGTGATTTATTCTATGTAACTATGTGTCTATGTGGTAAAAAGGTGTTAATTTTAAATTCAAAAATGATTAAATGAACATAATTGGAATAACTTTTTTAATAATTTATATTAGTATTTGTTTTTCTGCTTTTTCTCAAGAATTAAAAAACCTTACTCTTGATGAAGTCATAAATCTCGCAAAAGAACAATCGCCTGATGCAATTTTGTCAAAACATGTATTTCGCAACAGTTATTGGGAATACAGAACATATAAAGCTTCACAAAAACCGTCACTAGATTTGAATGCTACTTTGCCAGAATTCAATCGTTCGATAAGTAAAATTACGATGAATGATGGCTCCGATGCTTTTATTGCCAGACGATTGGCAAATTATTCGATGGGTTTAGCACTGACTCAGAATGTAAGTTTAACTGGTGGGCGATTTTTTATTAATTCTGATCTAAATAGAATAGATGTTTTTACCGACTCAACAGTAAATTCACAATATTTATCGACTCCAATTAGCATTGGATTTATGCAACCAGTTTTTGGCTTTAACTCATATCGTTGGGAGAAAAAAATTGAACCATTAAAATACGAGGAAGCTAAAAAGGAATATGCTTCTACAATTGAAGAAATTTCGTTAAAAGCAGTAAATTATTTTTTTGATTTAGCATTAGCACAAATGAATTTAAATACTGCTCAACTAAATTATTCTAACAATGATACACTTTACAAAATGGCTCAAGGACGATATAATATTGGAACAATTGCTCAAAATGAATTGTTACAAATGGAACTTAATTTTTTGCAGTCAGGTGCATCATTAAATGAATCTAAGCTCGATTTGGAGGTTAAAAAATTTAAGCTTCGTTCGTTTTTAGGATTTAATGAAAATGTTGATTTGCAACTTATTGTGCCTTCGGATGTAAACAAATTGCAAATAGATGTTGCCAAAGCAAAAGAAGTTGCGATTGAAAATAATCCACAAATGCTCTTATATAAACGTCAGCTGATTGAGGCTGAGCGAGATGTTGCCAAAGCGAAAACCGAAAATCGCTTTAATGCAAATTTGTATGCAAGTTTTGGTCTCACGCAAAGTGCATACTCATTGCAAAAAGCTTATGAAAATGGACAAGACCAGCAAAAAGTAACTGTTGGAATTCAAGTTCCAGTAGTTGACTGGGGATTAGGAAAAGGCAAATATAAAATGGCAATTTCTAGTCAAGAAGTTGTAAAAACAAGAGTTGAGCAAGCTTTGACCGATTTTGAACAGGATATTTTTCTGAAAGTAATGCAGTTTAATATGCAAAACGAAAATGTTATTATTGCTGCAAAATCAGATACTGTTGCACAAATGCGTTACGATATTTCAAAACAAAGATTCTATATCGGAAAAATTAATGTTACAGATTTAACAATTGCTTTAACCGAAAAAGATGGGGCAAAACGATCATACATCTCAGAGTTACGAAATTATTGGAATTATTACTATACAATACGAAAACAAACTCTTTACGATTTTGAAAAAAATCAACAAATTGAAGTTGATACAGAAGGAGTTCTGAAGTAAGATATCCAAGTTTTCTCCTTAATAGAATTCTTTACTTTTTGTCAACAATCAAAACCAGAGTAACGAAATTATTTGAGTTTTCTATGAAACACTATTTCGTGTGAATAAGAAAACGCAGTGTTTCTTTAGAAAAGTTCATAAATGAGGCTTTCGCAGTTTTGAAAATAAGGAGTTTACAAATGTAAATGACTGT
>MEND01000106.1:3461-10040 GCA_001768975.1 Bacteroidetes bacterium GWA2_31_9
AAATGTAAATGACTGTTTTCAAAACCAGAGTAACGAAATTATTGGAGTTTTCTATGAAACACTATTTAATTACAATTTTCTTAGAATATATTTGATTTTCAGACGAACCAATAATGAAATAAATACCCGGTGAGATATTATCTTGTGAATCAATAGCAAATACAGTTTCTGCTGTTTGTCCAACGATAAATACTTTGCTATACCATTCACGTCCAATAATATCACGAATAACAACTAATACTTCTTTATCGCTGTTTAATCCTTTAAATTCGACATAAATTGATTCGCCACCTTTTATAGGATTAGGATAAACTTTAAATTCTAATGGTTGAGACGAGTTAAATTCAACAGCTACCCATTTGGAGTAAGAAAATTTTCCATCAAAATCGGTTTGTTTTAAACGATAGTATGAAATTCCTTGAAGAGGGTTATTGTCAATATTACTATAATGTAATAGTTTATTGCTATTCCCTGCTCCATCAATAACCGCTAAATTATTAACTGTTTCAAAATCGGTAGTTCTTTCAATTGTAAAGAAGTCGTTATTAATTTCGGTTGAAGTAGTCCAAGATAATTCAACTTCACTGTTAATCAATTTTGCTTCAAAACTAATTAATTCAATTGGCAGAGCATTAGAGCCATCTTTTGTTGCAAAAGTTTCTGGACTAAAAGATGTAAAATTAGCAATTATGCCACCACTTCCACCTACACCAATTGTACTTCCTCCAATAATAACTCCATTCATATCTTCCCAAGTTGCTCCATTGTAATGTGCTAATACTAAGTCTGAAAGATTTTCAATAACACTTCGTGAAGCATCTTTCCAATACATAGTAACATCGGCAGAATTTGGTGTTGCAGTAACTCTATTTAAGTCCCAATATTCCAAATAACTGATATGATTTAATCCTGGATCTAAATTAGTAGCATTTGGAGCTTCTGTGAAAAAATATTCTGCTATAAATATATCTGTTGGAGTTGCACCTGATAAATTTGATATTTTTATTGGAGCCCATACACCCCAATCTCCTATTGGAAAAGTAAATACATCATTCCCAATTTTCTTTGCAGGACCCTCAATGTAGCTATTATTACTTCCAGTTGTGGTTGTAGCATTATCATTAAATATTAGTAAATTAGTTGCATCTGTATAAATTAAACCATCAGTTAATGTTAAAGTATGTGTTAGTGCAGTTGGCATACTTAAAGTTACTCCAGTAGCACTAGTATTATTAATGGTTAAATCATAAAAAGTTGTAGAGTTAGTTCCATTAATTGTTTGAGCATTTGTTCCTTTAAAAGAGGTGTTTCCATTATTATGATTAAATGTTCCGTTGTTTGTAAATGTTGAAATAATATTAATTCCATTTGTGCTATTAGTTAATATGCTGCTTATTATTATATTATAAAATGTATTTGCAGATGTACCACTAATTAAAGTTGTTCCTGAAAAAGTAACTGTTCCACTATTATGATTAAATGTTCCAATGTTCATCCAGTTTCCATTCATAGCAAGGCTTGCAGGAGCTGTTAGTGTTCCTGTAATTGATATATTATTAAATGTATGACCAGATGTGCCTGATATAGCAGATGTGCCATTAAATGAAACTGTTCCAGAATTTGTATTAAAAGTACCGTTATTGACCCAGTTTCCAGCAATATAAATAGTGCCTGAAGCTGGTGAAGTAAGGATATTGGAAATAGTAACATTTTTAAATGTAAGTGAACCTGTGCCACTTAATGATGTAGTTCCTGTAAAATAAATTGTTCCTGAATTATGGGTAAATGTTCCATTGTTTATAAAATTTCCGGCAACATCCATTCTTGTAGCATGTCCGGTTAAAGCTCCCGAAATAGTTACATTATTAAAAACAGAAGTTGATGTTCCGCTTACAGTTGTAGTTCCATTGAATGTAACAGTGCCAGTATTATTATTAAATGTTCCATTATTTATAAAATTACCAGCAATCTGTATTGCAGATGGAGCTGTCATTGTTCCACTAATTGTAATATTTTTAAAGCTATGAGTTCCTGTTCCTGATATGGTTGAAGTTCCGTTAAAAACGACTGTTCCATTGCTGTGAGTAAATGAGCCATTATTTACCCAGTTACCTGCAACATTCATATTTGATGAAGCTACAGCTGTAAGTGTTTTTCCATTTTCAATTGAAATATTGTTAAAAGAGTTTGAAGCTGTTCCACTCATTGATGTTACTCCATTAAAAATTATCGTACCTGAATTATGAGTAAGAGTTCCGTTATTAGTCCAATTTCTAACAATATATAAATTAGTAGTATTTGGGGCTGTTAATGTTCCACTTATTGAAGCATTGTAAAGTGTTGTAGAAGAAGTACCAGAAATAGTAGTAGTTCCTGTAAATGTAATCGTTCCATTATTATGATTGAATGTTCCATCGTTTTGCCAGTTTCCTGAAATATTAATATTTGAAGTGTGTGAGGTTAATGTTCCAGAAATAACAGTATTTCCAAAAGTAAGAGTTGATGTTCCACTTATAGTTGTACTTCCATTAAAAGTTAATACTCCAGTGCCTTGTGTAAATGTACCATTATTTATAAAGTTTCCTGATAAATTTATGTCATTATTATTTGTATTTAAAATAGATGATACAGCATTAATTGTAAGTATTCCATTTATATTGGTAAGTCCAGTTAAACTTTTTGTTCCAGGTCCATCTATAGTTAAATTATTGTATGTTAGTGTTGCTACATCTTGATCACCACTAAATGAATATTTTATGGTTCCTGTTCCAGCATTAAATGTTCCAAGATTATTTATTATTCCGGTATTTACTGCTAAAGTAGAAGAGCCTAAGTTCAATGTAGCCCCAACAGCAATATTGATAGACGAAACTGTTAGGTTTGCAGCAAGAGCTAATGTTCCTGTTTGAGTTATATTTGCAACTCCTTGTGTTCGAACATCCGTAACAGTTACAATGTGATTAGAAACAATTGTAAATTCCTGACCAGCACCTGGAACAATGCCAGATAACCAAGTATTTGGGTCGTTAAAATCGCCTGTTTGTGTTGAAACATTTTTTATAGAGGCAATTGTAATATACGAACCATCTGCTATTGTAACACCTGTAGCTTGAAATAGGCTACCACCGGCACTACTTAACGAAACTACTGTTGCACCTGCACTAAAATCTCCATCTGCATCAGTTAAAATTGCAAAACCATTAAAGTTAGCACTTCTTGCTGATAATAATGCTGAATCAACTGTTATTGTTACTGTACCTAGCGTTCCTGTAATATCTACTTGCCATTCTCTAGCAATTCGTTCAATTGATGTGGAAGGAGATTCGGTTGTTGACCAAGTATTATATGCAGTTCCATCATGACCAAATAATATATAATCTCCAGCTACATCAAGGCTACTAGCATTACTAAACATTAATATACCAGCTGATTGTGCTGCGGTATGATAATTAGAGGCATCATCATAACCAATTCCTGCAACATCGTAAAAATATGTAGCTTGATATGCATATTTGTCGTTTGCAATTGCAATTCCATATTTGGCTGATAAGTAATTTTCTACAATTTTGCGTTGGGCTGTGTTTAATGCATTTTTATATACAATTATTTCAGCCATTTCGCCTTTTAAACTCCATTGACCATAATTTTGTATTGTTCCAATATTTAATGTTGTAAGAGCATTTGTAAAATTTCCTTGTCCAGCAAGAGGAGTTCCAACAGATGTGCCGTTTAAGTAATAAGTATGGGTTGAGTTTTTTAATTGAGTGTGTATAGATGTATTAGGTAATGCACCAACATTAAAAGTAACATCATTGCCTCCAACACCAACTATACGAGAATATGCAGTAGTTCCGGACATTAAATTTGAAACGCCAGTATTATAAGTAGTTCCATTACTAATTTCAAAAAAAGCTTGGTCAGCATCGCCAGAGTTGTGTTTAACAGCTGCAAAAGTAGTTACTTGTTGTGAATTTGCACCTCCAAAAATTCCTGAAAATGCAGTATTTTGTAAATAATCATTAGTTGCAGTAATTCCATCAAAAGTAAGTACTGGCTGGTTATTAAAACTTGCAGATGTTGAAGCAAATAAAGGCTTGTTAGAAGCTGTTAGTTGTGTAACATTAAAAGCATTTCCTGATTGGTCGTTCCATTGTTGTACTGTTCCACCATTTGTTGCGGCAGTTGTACCAGCATCAGAATATACTCCTACATCGCCTTTTAGCCAAAGTTTATTATATGTAGAATTGCCAACACCTCCGGGTCCAGTATATCCTGTAACAGACGCATCATCATCTAATATAGTAAAAGTATGAGTAGTAGTTCCACCAAGAGTTGCATTTGAAGGATTAGAAATTAATAAGTCTATTGTTTCTCCTAATTCTACTAAAACATCATTATTTATTGGTATTTCAATATATCCTAATGTGTTTCCTGCTGTTATAGTTAATGTTCCGTTTGCTAAGGTAAAATCTGTACCTCCTCCTGTAGCCGTGCCACCAGTAACAGAATAATCAATAGTTATATCTTGACCCGAAACAGATGATAAACTAACTTCTATGTATGCCGTTGTAGTTTCAAATCCACTTGAGGTTGTAGATGAGAACTGAATATTAGGCTGGACATCGTTATCGTTTATTGTGTATGTGTATGTAGTATTTGTTCCAATATTTGCATTTGTAGGATTTGACAATGTAATTATTACTGTTTCATTTGATTCAAAAACTGCATCATCAATTATTGTTAAATCAAAAGTTGTAGTTAGGGTTCCGGGGTTTACAGTTGCTGTTCCGCTTACTAAAGTATAATCTGTTCCACTACCTGTGGCTGTACCTAATGAAGCAGTATAATCAACAGTTGTAGGATTTAAAGCATCAACAGGATTTATTTGAACTGTAATTGTAACAGTAGCAACACTTTCATCGCCTGAACTATTTGTTGTTGAAAAGTCTATTTTTCGAGGATTATCGTCATCATTAATTGAGAGTGTATGTACCGAATTTGTGCCAATATTAACAAACCAAGATGGAGTTGATAAAGATAAAATAATAGTTTCATCACTTTCAAGTGCAA
Source organism: Bacteroidetes bacterium GWA2_31_9 (assembly GCA_001768975.1). GTDB lineage: Bacteria > Bacteroidota > Bacteroidia > Bacteroidales > GWF2-33-38 > GWA2-31-9. The sequence continues at coordinate 8,532 of MEND01000106.1, forward strand.
TATCATTTATTATTGCAATACTAATATTAGTGGTAGTGGTTCCTGATGGAATAATAATAGAACTTCCGCTTAGGGTATAATCTACCCCTCCTCCTGTAGCAGTGCCTCCAATAACAGTATAACTTACAGTTGTATTTTGTCCAAGTGGATAATTTAATGAAATCTCAATACTTGCTGGAGTGGTTGCCTCCGATTGACTTGAAGTAGTAAGTGTAAATTCAACAACCGGTTTAATAATCCCAAAAGCAACATAACTGCCATCTGCAATTGTAATTCCATTAGCAACATAGCTTCCACTTACTAAAGATAGAGGATATTGAGTAGCACCTGTAGAAAAATTATCGTCAGTATCAATCCATACTGCATAAGAAGTGTATCCTGCAGGTTTAACAGGAAGTAAAGCAGTATCTAAAGAAACAGTAACAGTTCCAACATTGTCGGAATTAACTCTCCATTCTCGGGCTATTCTATATAAATTATTTCCAGAATTAGGACATTCTGAAGTAGTCCAAGTGCTAATATCGCCATTATTGTGTCCAAATAATAAATAGTCATTATTACCTAATGCACTTGCATTGCTTATTTTAAATATCCCTGCTGAACGAGCTGCAGAATGATAATTTGAAGCATCATCATAACCTATTCCAGCAACATCGTAAGGGTGAGCGGCTTGATATGCATATTTGTCATTTGCAATTGCAATTCCGTATTTGGCTGCCAGATAGTTTTCTACTATGACTCTTTGGGCAGAATTTAAAGCATTTTTATAAACAATAATTTCAGACATTTCGCCTTTTAAACTCCACTGACCAAAACCTTGAATTGTTCCAATATTTAGTGTTGTAAGTGCATTTGTAAAATTTCCTTGCCCTGCCCGAGGAGTTCCTACAGATGTACCGTTTAAGTAATAAGTGTGTGTCGAATTTTTTAATTGTGTGTGTATTGATGTATTTGGCAATGCACCAACATTATAAGTAACATCATTGCCCCCAACACCAACAATTCTGGAATAAGCAGTTGTAGTTGCCATTAAATTTGAAATCCCTGTATTATATGTTACTCCATTACTAATTTCAAAAAATGCTTGGTCGGCATCTCCAGAGTTATACTTGACTGCGGCAAAAGTTGTTACTTGTTGTGAACCTGCACCTCCAAAAATTCCTGAAAATGCAGTATTTTGTAGATAATCATTAGTAGCAGTGATTCCATCAAAAGTCAGAACAGGTTGATTATTAAAGCTTGCCGAAGTTGAAGCAAATAATGGTTTGTTTGCAGCAACAAGCTGGGTTACGTTATATCCATTTCCTGATTGGTCGTTCCATTGTTGTACTGTTTCACCATTTGTTGCAGATGTTGTACCAGCATCAGAATAAACTCCTACATCGCCTCTTAGCCATAGTTTATTTGAAGTTTCGTCGCCAACTCCTCCGGGTCCTTTATAACCTAAATTGTCGTTGTCGGATATTGAATAAGTATGAACTGTATTTGCACCAAGTGTTGCCCCTGTAG
>MEND01000107.1 GCA_001768975.1 Bacteroidetes bacterium GWA2_31_9
AATTGGTTATACATTTGACGGAAAATATAAAAAAGGCGAACAACTAAATGAATCAAATCATGCTTGGAATGCTTTTTATGCCGAATCGAAATGGCATTTAATAGATGCTACTTGGGGAAGTGGATATATTAAAAAAAGTTTGTTTTCTAAAAAATTTCAAAAAAGCTATGACAATAAATATTTTGACCGTCCTTCTAATTTCTTTATATTGAGTCATTTGCCTGAAATTCCAATGTGGCAATTATTAAATCATCCATTAATCCTAAAAACATTTTCTTTACCTGATGCAGGTATTGATAAATTTTTGGAAAAAAAGAAAGTTCCTTATTTCAATTTTAATGATACAATTCAATTATTATACTCAAACGAATTTGATCAAAGAACTATTGAATATGGAAAAATGGCATTAGAATTTAATCTTAATAATAAAACTCCTTTGGCTTTTGCAATGCTACATATTGTTCAAAATAATTTTCAAAATGATATGTCGGATATAACAATGATTGACTCGTTAATTATACTTGCCGAAAACTCACTTTACTTAATGAATAAAGCCAAAAGCTCCAGAAAATCTGTAATTGAAACTATAGAAATCAATATCAATTTTGGAAATCAAATATTAGCAGAGTTAAATCAATATAAAGCCAAATATTTCGAAAAAGAAATTAAAAACTATATTAATTTACCTTTTGATTCACTAAAATATATAGTCAAACAAATTACAGAAACTACTTCTAAAACGTTTAGCATTTATAAGAGTTTTAATAACTCAGATGCAATAGCTAAGGCAGAAACTGATTTTTGCCAAATGACAATAGATATTTTCAATATTTTTCAGAACTTTTTTGAATTAGAATCCAATTTGAAAAATAAAAGAAAAATCAAAAAAGAATTATCACGTTTATTAATGACATCTAAAAAATTAATATCTGATCAATGTGAATGTAAACAATACATCAATATGATTAAAATGTCAGAATTAAAATACTAAACGTACAGATAATTAATGCCTTACAATAAATTACTTGCCAAATCAGCCAAATAACTTCTTTCTCCTTTTACAAGATTTACATGAGCAAAAATATCCTGTCCTTTCATTTTCTCAGTTAAATAAGATAATCCATTCGATTTTGAATCTAAATATGGAGAGTCAATTTGCTGAATATCACCTGTGAAAATCATTTTAGTTCCTTCTCCTGCCCTTGTAATAATTGTTTTTACTTCGTGTGGAGTTAAATTTTGAGCTTCATCAACTATAAAGAATACATTCGATAAACTTCTACCTCTAATATATGCAAGAGGAGTAATTACAAGTTTCTCATTTTTAATCATATCATCAATTTGAGCATACTCTGAACTTTGCATTTTAAATTTATTCTTAATTACAGATAAATTATCAAACAATGGTTGCATGTATGGTCCAATTTTGTCTTTTACATCGCCCGGTAAAAAGCCTAAATCTTTATTTGCAAGAGGAACAATTGGTCTGGCTAACAATATTTGATTAAATTGTTTACGTTGATGTAAAGCTGCTGCTAATGCCAATAATGTCTTACCTGTTCCGGCTTTTCCAGTTAATGCAATAAGTTGAATTTCAGGACGCAACAATGCATCTAATGAAAATGTTTGTTCTGCATTACGAGGTTCAATTCCAAATGAAGATACTTTTTCAACTCTATTAATTACTTTATTAAAAGGGTCATAATGTGCTAATGCACTTGATTTTGGCGTTTTCAGAATAAAATATTGATGAGCTTCTGGCTCTTTTCCAAATTTAAATTCCTCAACAGCAATGCCTTCATGTGATTGATAAAGATTACTAACCAATTCGTTATCCAAATCTGTAATAATAGCAATATCTTTTTCAAGAGCATCAATATTTGCAATTTTATCATTTTGGTAATCTTCGGCTTTAATTCCCAAAGACTTTGACTTCATTCTTAAATTTATATCCTTAGTAACAAGAATTACTGGTCTGTCGGGGTTATTTTTTCTTACAGCATCTGCTATTGATAAAATTCTATGATCAGGAGTTTTTTCAGGAAACGAATCATGTACTTCTTCTGAATAACCTTTTCCAGGCTCAATATATAGTTTTCCTAAATCCTTACCCAAAGAAATTCCGCTTAGAAATAATGAGTCACCAGATAATTCATCAAGTTCTCTAGTAAATTCTCTTGCGTGATAATTTAATAAATCATTACCTCTTTTAAATTTATCAAGTTCTTCAAGTACAACTATTGGTAATATTATGTCGTTTTCTTCAAAATGATAGATTGCTTTATAATCGTGTAAAATTACATTTGTGTCTAACACAAATATTTTCTTAATTCCGGAAGATTTCTTTTTAGCCATATAATTTGTAATTATTTTAAGTGATAAAAATAATGAAATATTTTACTATTGTAAATTCAAATACTATTTTTATTCGATTATTTGCTTTTAGAACATGACATATAAAAAAACACTAAAATATCTATTTGATTCTCTGCCTATGTTTCAACGAATTGGGCATACTGCATATAAGGCTGACTTAAATACAACTTTATTGCTTGATGAATATTTTAAAAGTCCTCATAAAGCATTTAAAAGTATTCACATTGCAGGAACAAATGGCAAAGGTTCAACTTCACACTTACTAGCTTCAATATTTCAGGAATCAGGCTATAAAACAGGACTTTATACCTCTCCTCATTTAGTCGATTTCAGAGAACGAATCAGAGTCAATGGAAAAATGATTTCACAAAAATATGTAATTGACTTTGTAAAAAATCATAAGCATTATTTTGAAACATTAAAACCATCGTTTTTTGAATTAACAGTTGCTCTGGCATTTGAGTATTTTAAATATAAAAATATCGACATTGCAATTATCGAAACCGGAATGGGCGGACGATTAGATTCTACAAATATTGTTTCTCCTGAATTATCAATTATTACAAATATTGGCTTAGACCATACAGCTTTTTTAGGAAATACATTAAGCGATATTGCTAAAGAAAAGGCTGGTATTATAAAGGCTAACATTCCTGTTGTTGTCGGAAAAACACAAACAGAAACTAGCAGTGTTTTCAAAGCTATTGCGATGGAAAAGAAATCGGATTTAACTTTTGCCGACAAAATATATAAATCAGAATATTCTACTTTATCTTTAGATAATTTACAGATATTTCATATTTATAAAAACAAAAAACAACACTATAATAATTTAAAATGTCCTTTGCTCGGAAGCTATCAAAATGAGAATATTTGCACTGCATTAGTGTCTGTTGAACAATTAATAAAGCAAGGTTTTAATATTTCAGAAGAAAATATTTATACAGGGGTTAAAAATGTAATTTTAAATACAGGACTTCAAGGCAGATGGCAAATCATTAATCAATTGCCATTAACTATTTGCGATACAGGACATAACGAAGATGGAATTAAATATATTACAGAACAAATAAAAAATACTGCTTACAAAAAACTACATTTTATATTTGGAGTAGTTAAGGACAAAAATATTGCCAAAATTTTATTATTACTTCCTAAAGATGCAATCTATTATTTCACAAAAGCTTCCATCCCACGAGCATTGAATGAAAATGAATTATATCAAAAAGCTATCGAAAGCAAATTATGCGGAAAAGCCTTTAGCTCAGTTGAAATTGCATATAAAGAAGCTCAAATAAATGCAGAACCTAATGATTTGATTTTTGTTGGAGGAAGCACTTTTATTGTGGCTGATTTTTTAAATTACATAAATTCAAAAATTTAAATAGAAAATCTACTAATAAACAAACAAGTGTATAGTAATTTAAATACTTTCAAGCAATTTTTTGAACTCTTCAGCTTTGATAATGTTGATTTTAGGAAATTCGGTATTTTTTAAAATATTGAAATGCTTATCATTAGTAACTAAATAATGTACATTTCCTGCAAAAGCACAATCAATAAATTTATCATTAACAATCAATTGAAGCTTGTAATGTATATTAATTCTATGAACATTATTCAATAAAGATAAAGCCTCAACTAATAAATCTGCAACTTCTTTACTAAAAATTTCAGAGATTTTTTCTTCATATTCCAATAAAATATCAGAAGTGATAAATATTTCATACTTACCAGAAAATAATTTGTCAAGTATGATTTTGAAAGAAGAATTGCGTGATACTTAACTAAGAATAACATTTGTATCTAATACAACTCGCAATAGTTCATTATTCATCATTTAAGAGACTTTTAATTGTTTGTTCATTAAAGCCTTTTTCTTTCCAAATTATATCTGCCTTATCACGTGCTTTTTCCAAAAGAAATTTTGCCATTAAATTTTTTAGTTCAACAAGATTTTCATCGGAAATATGAGTAGCAAAAAGATTGAGTAGTGCAACCTGAACATTAGTTAATGGTGGATTAATGTTAAGAGTATTCATAATTTTTTTCTCAAATTTAATAAATTTCATACATTTCTTAAAAAAAATAATCAGTAGTATAAATCCTAACCAGCATTAGTTTTTTATTGAAGGAAGTACTTTTATTGTGGCTGATTTTTTAAAATTAAAAATTCATTTTCCAATAAATTATACTACAGAAAATCCATTAAAAAAAATAACCACAAAAAAATTGTTATGAATATTTTTTTAATGCGTTATTGTACGATGCTTTTAAATTGTTTATTAAAGTCTGCGGTTTTATCACTTTTACATTTTCGCCTAATGATAATAATTCCATAAAAAAATCATAGGTTATGAAAATTTCAAGTCTAACAATTAACTCATTTTCATTATCATCCAATATTTGCTGAGATTCATGTAATGGCAAAGTTTTGATATATTTTCCTTGAAGTGCATTAAATGATAATATAACTTCCTGTGGTTTTGGTTCTTTTGTACTTATTACACCGAAGCAATATTTATAAAACAAATTCAAATCAAAATCTTGAGGTATTTTAAATTTTATTTTAGAAAATTCAAGTTCTGTTAATCTGTCAAATGCAAAGCTTTTTATATGATTATCTTTTTTATCGTTTCCGAGTACGTACCAACGATTTTTAAATTCTTTAACTGCATAAGGTTCTATATTCCGCTTTGATGCTTTTTCTTCATCAAACTTTTGATATGTAAATGATATTTGCAGTTTATTTTTAATAGCATGAAGTAATCCAAATAAATTTTCTGTGCCATTTGGCTTACGCTTTTCAAAATGTATGTGTTTGGAAATTCTGTCAGAAATATTTAACGCGTTAAAAACGTCGAAGGCTTCTAAAATTCTTTCATTAAATTCGGGTTGTTCATTAAATTCAATATAATATACTTTTTGTGAAAAATCATATTGAACATCAATATTATAGATTGAGCGAATATCTTCAATATCACGCTGGAAAGTACGTTTAGAAACATTAAAATTATATGATTGCAATTCTGATTCAATAGATAAATATTCAGCAATTTCGTTAAAAGTTGCAGATTGTTTTCTAAGTTTTTTAATGATAAGATTATATCGAGATATGGATTCTCTTTTTGACATATAAAATATATTGATTCTGTATGTTGATTACTTATTTTGTCGTTCTTGAATAAGCCTTTTTATTTCTTTTGCATCTGATTTAGTGAATTTTTTACCAATAATTTCTCCAGCACCAACGCTTTTAATAATTATGTCTGTACCCCACAAGCTTGAATCTAATTCAACAGATGAAATTTTAGAAATGAGAATACTTATAGAATCAACATTAATCAAATATTTATTTCGTTTTTTATAAGTTACTGCATTATCGTTTACAATAATAACATCAGGAGTTAAAACAGAGCCACCACGAGTAATTGCAGATTTGAAAATATGTTCTCCATCTTCAATTTGTTCTGTTACATCGTTGCCTTTTTCATCATCAAAACTACGTTCAGACGACTCTGCTAATTCAAGTTTTATAAGCAAATCAACAGTATTTTTATCAAAGCCTAAGTCTTTACCTTTTTCTAATAATATTTCATAAGCCGAAGAGCTGACTTCGCCGTCCTTCGCCATTTCTGTAATAAGCTCATTAAATATTGATTCTTTTGACATTCGGCTAAACTTTTTGTAAAACCTCAAATATTTTAACCATTGCAAGTGTATCTAAATGACAATATTTTAAAAGGTTTTCACGAGTTTTTTCGATTAGGTCTTTATCATCGCAATTATATAAATTAAGAAAAGCATTACTTGCTGCCATTCCATTTCCAATTTCTAATTCAGAATAAGAAAATTCAGGATTTAATGCAGGAAGTACTTTTTTTATTGAAGATGAGCCCTTCATCGTTTCAGTTCTATAGAATTTCTTTTTAAAAGGAATTATCAAATCAACTAATTTTGCCACAATCAGTTCAAGTTCTTTTTTAAATTCTGGAAAGTCTTTAATCATTTCATTTATTCTACCTCGTTCAAAAGGTGCATAATAAACAAAAATGGTCTTAGCATTTTTTGTTTGTGCTATCATTTGCTTTATCAATGCTTTGCGAGGGTCAATATTCGGATTGTTTTCGGCTAGATAATACTCATGTTTTATTTCACTATCTTGAGTTTCCTGACTGTGCAATGAATATTGAAAGGGAATTTGCTGATATGGTCTTGATTCATCAAACATTGGTATTGCTGGCATAATTGTCTCAAAATCAAGATGACATAAAGGATATTGAATTGAGTTAACAAATAATTTTACTTCATTTTGTTGAACTTCAGGAATACTGCTCAATTCTACACTTTCTTCTTCGACCACTGGAAGCAACGAATTACAATAATCGTAAAAATCGCATGAATAAGGAGAAGTACATTGACTGCCCATTTTGACAATTGGCTCAATATTATCATTTTCTATTGCTGAAAGAAGTTTAATATCTCTTTCAATTTCAGATTGTAAAAGCTCAATTTTGCTTTGAACCGTACCATCGTCAATTATAAATAATTTTTGAATTTCAATTTCTCCTCTGCGAACATAATCACCGTTAAGGTGCATTACATGTGCATTTTTAAGAGGCAATCCGCTACCTTTAATTACATAATATTGCACAGCAACATCAATAATATGTTGGTCTTTTACAGATTTTGTACTCTTTACTTCGTATAAATTCCATTTGCCATTTACTTTTGCAAGAATATCAACTGCAACCAGAGTATTATCAAAAATAAATGTAGCTTCATAAATAACTTCTACTCCCTGATTTATAAATTCTTGTGTGCGTTTTACTGACTCAAAACTTGGATAATCTTCCAATACTGCCATTTTTCCATTAGGAAAATATTGTCGGGCAAGTTCGCCAACATTTGTACCTCGTGCTAAAACAGTTTGTAAAGCTTCATCAACAATACGCTCATCTTTTTTATGAACATAAAGCCATAACGACTTTTGGCAATTCATGCCACGAGTGAATTTGGATTTGGAGAGCATAATTATATTTTACTTAGTTCATATTATTGGTTATGTTATAATACTCTATAAACAATTTTGCAGAATCCTCAATAAAATCATTTTTATTTTGCCACTTATCTAAATAAAACGACGCTAATGACATTACACTTGTTCCATTTTTATCCTTGACATTAGGATTATTAATCACACCCTTATCTGATAATATTAAACCATTAATATATATCGAATTTTCCAAAGCTTCTATTAATAGCTTTTTTCTTTCCAAAATACTATTATCATTATGCTCATACCAAAATCCTATTTTCAAACTATTACCATCAATACCAAAAAAATATATTTTTTTAAACCAAAATACAACACTTGGAATAACATTACTACCTCCATCATTGCCACTTTTGTAAACGATTTCACAATTTGTTACTTCAAGTTTTTCCGAAATTCTTTTCGAAATCAAACCTTGAATATAAAGCAAATATTTAAACCAGAAATCTCTATTGTTTTTAAAGTATTCTGTTGAAAGCATACTTGATTCATTAATAATAGTTTTTATTTCACCTTGAACAGCATTCAAGTATGCTTTATATTCATCTATTAAAAATATTTGTTTCTTTTTATTAGGATTGCTGTAATATTCAATATTAACATTGTTTAAATAATCAAACAACGATGAATTTGATTCATTTATAGTAAAATAAGATTTGATTTTCCAATTATGCAAATCACAGTAGGATTTAACATCACTGGGAATTTGTTCTTCAAAAAAAACCATTAATACTTTTATTGGTGAAAGCCCATTTTGAAATAAATATGTATCATAAAGTTCTAATTGATTTTGAGTTGGTGTAGCTTTATATTTATTCTCAATTATCATAAATGGTGCATTAAGAATATTATCTAATACATTATTATTTATCACAATATCAAATCTTAGTTTTTTTGTCAACGGCTTATTCTTTTCCTCAATTTTCACATTTCCAGTAACCTCAAGATTGACAACCAATTTCGCCAAGTCATTTTCACAAATATCTTTAAAAAAGTTGAATCCTTCACTGATTAAAAATCCTATCATTGATGAATGAGTTAATTCTTTATTAGCAACGGACAGAACTTGGAATATATTAAAATTATTTTGCATTATTAAATATTAATACGTTTATAATTATTATTCATTATAAAAAAGAATAACAAGGGTAGACATCTCGCTTCCCTTGTTATTTTAAAAAAAAATCTAAAGCCATTTTAAAGTTCTTCAAATGTACGATAGTCACTAAATAGCATTATTTTACCATTACCACACACAACTCTTAGTTTGTCCCCTTCCCAAGTTGCTTTAACTGGCTGATAGGTTGTATTTACACTTCTACCACCTCCATCGCTTTTTTTAAGAAAGACTTCATTACTTCTTAATTCAATAGTAGCTGTTAATTCTTCTCTAGACCAACTCATAATAATAAAAATTTAATTTTCACCTACTCATACGCTTTTCGGTATTCGCGGCTTACTCTGTTATCGGTTTTCAGCTATTCCGTTTTTAATATTAATCCATTTTATGTTTCTATTTACTTTGCAAACTTAATATAAGAGTCTGCCAATACATGTCGCACTTAAAAATTATTTTCTCCGAATGTAGTAAAAAATAATTCAATTGTCAACAAATTGTAGTCAAGAAAGTTGGTGCTGTATCTTTCTAATATTCTCTTAAAATAAAATACCCCAAAAACATTAAATATTTTTGGGGTATAAAACTTTAAAAATTATATTCTAATACATGTGCTGTCCGCCGTTCATTGCAATATTAGCACCTGTTAAAAATCCTGACTCTTCTGAAGCTAAGAAAGAAACTGTATGTGCAACTTCTTCGGGAGTTCCTAAACGCCCAACAGGAATATCTGCAATAATTTTATTTCTTATTTCAACATCCACTGCCATAACCATTTCGGTTGCAATATAACCCGGTGAAACGGTATTTACAGTAACTCCTTTTTTAGCAACTTCTAAAGCTAATGCTTTTGAAAAACCATACATTCCGGCTTTTGCTGCTGAATAATT
>MEND01000108.1 GCA_001768975.1 Bacteroidetes bacterium GWA2_31_9
ATAAAGTTACAAAATAATCAAATAATATTTTTATGAAATGTTATACAAAATTGCGAATACCTTGTACAATAAGGAATATAGGATAAAAATATTTTTTTTAGGGGGGTGAAATTTAAATTGAGTCTAAATAGTTGGAGGTTGGCTACACAGTTTTTATTAACACTAAGACACTAAGAACACTAAGGTTCACTAAGATATTTTTAAATATTACATTTTACTTCTTAAATATTACATTTTTTTTGCTAGGCAGTTTCTTTTACCGCAGGACATGTTCCGATTTATCGGAAGACGCTGAGACGCAAAGTAAATAGTTTGAGGTTTGAGGTTAGAACTTAACTACGTCTTTTTTCTTCTTATTGCAACCAATTCCAATGTATAAACCTGTTCTCCAGTTTAAGTTTCTGGTTTTTTGAGGCCAAATCATTCCTGTAACATTATCATTTACAAGAAACATTCTGTATGGTCCAAATTTTAGAGCAAAACCTAAACCAACATCATAATATTTATCATTTTGGAATGAATATGAACCTGTAAGTGTAAACCACCTAATAGGCATGTAATTAGCAGAAAGAGTTAACGATGTATGAACTAGTTTTGGGTAATATTCCATTCGAAACAAACCTCCAACGTCTAATTTTTCGCTTAAAGTATAATTTCCAGCTAGATATAATTTTGGAGTTAAATAGCTCGAATACCTTTTGTTAGAACCTGTTATTTTAAAAGTATTATCTAAAGAATCAAGAAGTACTTGTGCAACATCAGTACTGTCGTTTGGATTCAGAGTTGGAGTAATATCCATTCCTCTGTAATAAAATTCGCCATTATCGGTAGCATTGAAAGTATGATCTCTCCATCTAATAAATCCTAAATCGATTAAACTAGCTGAAAAAGTAATTTTATCGTTGAATTTATAAATCGCTCCTAAATCAAGAGCAACTCCCGGATTTTTGAAATTCAAAAAATATTTTGAGTCAAAATCTTCAGTTGTTACTGAATCAACCTTTCCGGTAGTATCATTATAATGGAAATTAACTCCAGGTATTGAACCACTTATTTTTGTATCTGTTCTTGCATTAAATCCGAAAAACACATCGTCGGTATTAAGCTGATTTCCTTTTCCATAAGTTTTAATATTCATCATTCCGAACAACAGTTTTACTTTTGCTCCAAATGTTAGTTTTTCGGTTTTTTGCCACGATGTTCCAAGTGCTAATTCTCTGTAATGAACTGCATTTAATCCAATTGTCATTTCCATATCACGACCAATATTTGCTGCATGTCCATTTCCATACCAAGGTAGTTGTATCAAATCTCTTGAAAAATTGAATTTAAAATCCATTTTTTCAGTAATTCCTAATGTAAAATAGAATTTTTTAAATTTATATCCAGCAGATAAAATATTAATATGAGTTTCAAAACTTATATAATTATTCTTGCTTAAATTGTTGATTAAGTTGGGTATATCAACAACCAAGGAGTCGGAATAAATACCCTCGCCTTTATGAATTACTGTATTATAATCGAAGTTTGTAATATTAAAATTAAAGTAAAAAGGCAAAAAAACTTGACCTAAAACCGGAGTTGCATTTATAGGTAAACCCCCAAGTGTAAATTTACAATTATCCTGAAAAGCAGGATTTAATAAATGTTGTTGTGGATTTTTTTGCATAAAATACATTGTATTACTTTGTTGTGAGAACAAAGCACCCGACAATAACAATGTTGTAATTAAAAAAATATATCTTTTCATTTCTATTTCTGGTTAATTTAATAAATTGTATCTGCCTGATTTTGATTTATACTAAACTGAGCTTGTAAAGCCATTTGAATATCAATACCATAATTAGAATAAATTTTTACATTTTCTTGGGCATTATTTGTCGTACTAGCGTATCCTCTAAACAAAACATACTTTACGTCTTCCAGATTTTGAATTCGGTTTTTGGGATATAATATATCTGTTGTTCGAAGAGTAGATTGAATTACTTTACCATCGCTATTTATTATACCTGAACTAATAAACTCTGTTTGTCGTTCAAATAAAGAATCAACTACATTATAAAGCGAATCTGTAAAATATCCCTGAATACCAACTTCGGTTGGAAAGCCATTTGTAATGTTTGTTCTAAACAATACCCAATCAATTGGATTTAAATCTTCAAAAAACTCAGACACATCAAAATCAACAGTATCTTGTAAGACTAAATATTTTGCTCTACCCCAAAGCGGAACAATCATCTCCATATCTACATTAATTTTGCTGGTATCTAATACAAAATTGCTTTGCAGATTTGGGTTTAAATCAGAATTTGGATTAGTTTGTGCATCAACAGAGTAAAATATATAATGTGGCAAATACTCCATTACATTCTGAATATTGCTATTTGTTTTATCAATATACATTTCGGATAATACAGATTGCCCTATTTGATTTAGACCAGGACCACTAATCAAAAAAGGGTTTAAGAATGATGAATTTGTTATTAAACCGTATGCACTATTTGTAACATGTGAAAATGCAGCAAGATTATTAATCTGAACCTGAACTTCCATACCAAAAGAATTATGAATATAAATATTTAATCTTGGATCAAACGCAGTTGCATTTCCTGCTAATGCATTTACATACATATCTAACACAACAGAATCGAGAGGAATACTTATGTTGCTCTTTCCCAAAAAACCAAATGCTGCTGCTAATTTTATGTTTGAAAAGTCAAAATTAACAGCAATATTATCAGAATTATTCACAGGAGATGATGAATTATCAATCGACAACTCAATATTATATGGTATTTTATTATAACTATGATTACCATTTGTTAAATCAATATGATATGAATCCAATATATCATCTTTTGTAGTATTGTTTGAGGAGTTAAGCGGAATATTTATCACATAAGTTTGTCCATTATTTTTTATTGTAGGAAAAGTTATTTTAATAGAACCATTTTGATTATAATTTGATAAAACATTAACTCTTAAATTGCAAGACTTAAATATTATACTATCAATTCTTTCACTATTTGTAACTACAAAATCTTGGACATTGTTAGCCGTTGTTGAAAATGTATTGCCAATAGAACTTAAATTTGGTACGGGAATATTTTCTGTATAATTTTGATTAGAAATATTAATTAGATTTTCAGCATTAATAGATGCAACTCTACTTTCATACATTAAATATAAAAGACCAGTTTCGTCTTCAACAAATAGCTCTGTAGAATCGTAATCCTGAACTAAATCTCTTAAATTTAAAAAAGCAAATGCAACCGGAACAGCAATATTTGGTCGCCATTCCACATTATTTATAGTAAGCTTATTGTAGTTAAAATTGTCTTTAACACAAGCATTATACCCAAGCATGATAATTAATAGAATTAATACGATGCTAGTAAATTTATACCATTTTATATTTTTCATATTCATTTATTTTACTTCGTAATTGTATAAATAATTTAAATCACTTCCAACAATAAGGTTAAATTTTTCAGTAGATTTTCCAATATAGCCTATACTAAAAAGAGTTTTCCCTCTGAGAGGAAATCCTTCGTAAATTCTTCCATCGCTATTGAATAAAAATATTTCATTTGTATTGGTTGAACTCACTCCAATTTTCCTATCATTAATTGCAAAGTAATAATATACAGGCTTTAATGTGATGTTTTCTTCAAACTTATACTTGAATATTTCCTTTTTATTTTTTTGATAAGTTTCTAATTTATTTTCATCAACAAAAATAAAATCATTTTTGTCATCTGCATTTACATCTTGAAAATCGAAAAAATGATTTCTTGTAAAATTTGATAGCTTTAAAGTCTCTACATTCCCTTCAAAATCAATAGACATAATAGTTCCTGACGAATCGGTAGAAATAAGACGTGCATTTTTGATTTTGGTTGCGTTATCAATATAAAAACAGTTATTTGGAGATGCTGCGAACTGTTTCTTAATTTTCACTCTTATTACGCCTTTTCGATCTAAAATATATACTTTTAGGCTATCGTTAAATACTATAAAATCTTTATCTTCTACTCTGAAATGCTGAATTTCTTTCCTTACATATGTTTCAGATTTTTCAAAATCCCATCCTGTGATAATATCTCCATTTGATGAAAAAACCCTTATTTTTCGATCTTCGGAAGGAATAAAAATTCGATAATCTCTACTATTTTCATAATCAAAAGCTGCTAGTGGTGCTGTTGCTTTTGATGGAAGTATTACAGGAAATCGATCAACAAAATTTCCATTTCTGTCAACAATAAATAATTTTGATTTAGTATTAAAAAGAAACTGAAATTTTTTGTTCTTAAAACAATCAATTTGCTGAATATCGCCAAGAATAGCTTCCCCGATTGGTTTTTTCCAAAGTACTTTTCCCAAGCTGTTTATTAAGTACAATGTGTTGTTATCGTCTTGAAGAATTATTTCTTTTTCGTCGTTCAAATGATTAATAACCAATTTTGGCTTAAATGAAGTTATTGTATCTAAATGACTTTCCCATACTGTACGAGGTGGTTCGCTATATTCTGGATTAAAATTGATAAATAAATTATTATAAAAAAGGTCTTTATTTGAGCTAATTTGAAATGCTATTGATTGAATTTTCTGAAATGGTTCAGAATATTTATTAAATTCTGAAGATATATTAGAATTCATAAACTGGGTTAAAAGACCTGATGCTCTTGAAATATTTGCATAAAAGTAAAGATTTGTTTTTGACGTTAAATTTTCACTAAACGAATTAAAATATAAATCCTTATCAAGAGTTTTTTGCAAAATATTAGAATGAATAATTTTTGAAAGTATTCTCTCTGATGAACCAAAAACCATGTAATTATCAATAAAGGTTACATAGTCAGAATTTATTCCACTAAAAATTTTTCCAAATAATTTTGCCGGAATATTATCAGACGGAAGTTTAAATATTGGATAATCCAATTCACTATCTATATCGCAATTAATTATATATGATGAAAATTCTTTATCATCAATTTTTGATACTTTTTTAATAATTTCTTGTAAACCATCAATGGCTTCGCTCTTGCTCTTTACTTTAAAAACAACATAGGCATCTTGTCTAATATTTAAGCTGTTTATATCTGAATAAACCAAAGCAATTTCTTTATCAATATTCGACATAAAATATTTTTCTAAATCGAAAGAATATTTGCGATTTAAAATAGATATATCTGATTTATGTTTAGATAATTTGCCATTTTTATCCAAATATTTTTGAAAATTATCATAAAACAAATTTATATCGCTCAACGAAAGTGAAAGAAAGAATGATGTATTTGCTGGTAATATTTCTGAAATTGTAAAACTCTCAGGTGACTGACCATCAAATGAATTTAATAAATTATTGGACAAATTATTGGAAAAAGAAAAACCATTCATATTTATTGAGTTCGAGTTAATATTTAAATCAAACTCCGTCCAATTTGAATAATTAACAAACTCAGCAACATCAGACGAATAATTAGTATTAACAAGATTCGCTAATAGTTTTGGAAACGATTTATAGTTTAAATAAATATTTCCGTGAACATTTTTACCTGCAGTTGATGCAACTTTAGAATAATTTTTATCAAGGTTTAGAGATTCTTTAGAATTAATTTGTCTTATTGCATCTTCAACTAAAATAGAAGAAAAACTGAACACAAACATTCCTTCATGAAATGTACATGAAAAACTTACAGGTTTTTTTTCGTTAGTGATTTTCACATCCAAAATTTCAACTTTATCGTAAGTTCGTGTAGAAACAAGGCTTTTATTTTTTATTTTTTCACTTATATACTGCTTTAAATAATCTTCAGACGAACTGTTAGGTATGTTCATTAAAAATAAGAAATCGAATTTAGATGCTCCTGTTGAATTAACTGAAATAGTAACTGGTCGGTTTGTGAAAAATGCCGAAAGTGTTAAATCAGTTTTAATTATAGAATCCAGAAAATTCAAATTGTTTTGAATATCAGAGAATATCGGTATTTTTAATACTTCATTCCATAATAAGTTTTTTTTGGTAAGATCGTTCGAGAATTTTACAAAATCATGAATTTCAAAAAACAAAGAAGTATTAATCGGAACTGCATCAATAATATTTGATGTATATGGTTTTTCTTTTTTTAGATATAAATAAACAGCTATTGAAGACCCTATTAAAATGACTGCTATTACTGAGATTATTACAATTTTTTTAAGCATACAAAAAATACAACTTTTAATCTATTTTTTTAAATATGATAAACTTATAAAGCCATTCCATGCTGTAAAGTTAAAATAAGTAAATTTAAATATTCAAATCTTTGGGAATTTTTTAATGTTTTAATTTTAAGAAGTTCTTTTTTTGCATAGATTATAAGAAAAGAATCAAAGAAGTGTGATAATATAAAACAAAAAGAGGCTGTCTAAAAAACAGCCTCATTGTTAATCAATAAAACAATTTATTAGACATCTTTCCAAATTAATAATAAGGATTATTAACCCTGACCTTTAGGTCGGGGATTGAAGAAATCGAAAGCATTCTTGGCTTTAGCCATGCCTTTTGTTCAAAATTTTTGTTTGTCATCGCAATAACTTCTTATTATTAATAAAATTCAGGGCTAAAGCCCTTTTTTTCATATTGTTTTTCCCCGACCTAAAGGTCAGGGTTATACAAATATTAATTTGGAAAGATGTCTATTAAACTTTATATGTTTTTGCATATATAGTTCCGATTACTCCTCTTTTCATTTGTTCGGTTACCATAAAGTTCCCGGTGTGCTTTGCCTGAATGCCTAAAGAATCTGCAAGGTTTGCTCCGCATGATTCTTTTATACATTCAACAATAGCTTTTCTTGAAAATTCAAGAGAAGGTTCTCCGCTGTTTCCAAGGGTTGGAATATGGGAAGCTATGTTTTCAATGGCACTTTCTTTTAATTGTCGTTTTACAATACTTTGATTGCCATTAGCAATCTTCCAAGCTGTTTGAATACAATCATTAATAGAGCCTGAAAAGTCTGTCAGCCAACCAACAGTTTTAGGAGCTTTTACAGATTTTCCAGTAAGAAGCATTTCAAGGAATTTTGGATAATCAGAAACCTGCATTTTCCTTAGAGGCCAATGACAACCTTCCATTCCAGGAATTACAGGAAGTGTTACTTCTGGCAATCCAAGTGAACAATCGTCAACTGCTATAAGATATTGGCAATGTACCATTAATTCAAGCATTCCTCCAAGACAACGTTTCCCACTAATAAATCCAACAGAAGTTTTAAATTCACTATTAAGCCTTCTCGCTGTTCGTGACCAGCTTTCGGCAAGCACTATACCTTTTTCTGCATCTTCTATTGCAGGGAAAAATTCAGAAGTATCTGCACCAACCATTTGAGTTGAGAAATGGAAATCTCCTGAAAGAATTACATTTTCGATACCATCAGCTTTAAGCCAGTCGATTGCCCTGTTAAGTTCATCATTAACATCATAATTGTAAGCTTCGCGGCTTATTGAAATTACACCAACTTTGCTATCATGCTCTGCATTTACATACAATTGTTGCCATTCAGGTGTATTTATTTTTTCAAGAACTTCAGGGTGCCAAGCGTCTTTTGAAGCTTCAGGATGAAGTTTATGATACTGTTCAACAAGTTTTTTCGACTTTTCTGCTCCAAGTTTTCGTATTAATGCTGGTGTACCGCTTGTAAACTGAGCACAAAGTTCGCCTATAAGTGACATTTGTGAAAGATGTGTCCTATTTTCATGAATCATCAATGTGGTCATTTGAATAACTGAACCTAAAAGCCAAGCATCAAAATCATTTTTGTCTTCATCTGTCATTTTTCTGTCAACAATAGGTCTGAAATGGTCTAGAGGATACCAGTTTTCTCCAGTATCTTTCTTCTCAACAAGTGAAGCTGTTGGTTTGAAAAGATCTCCATAATTTAAGCTAAGATGATGTAAACATGACCATGTCAAGAAAGTTGCTCCAGCAGCACCAATAGCGTCATGTGCACGGAATGGGTTTGGGCCTGCAAATTTTCTTACAAACTTATCGGCTTTCCAATAAGGCATATTTGTAGCGTCACAATATCTTGTTGCAGCTAACGTAATTCCACAAAATAAAACATCTAGAACAAAAGCCCAGTCATCGCTAACCTTCATAGGAATCATTCCAAGTGCCCAAAGTAGTTTTGTGCTATCTGATACTTTTGGCTCAACAATTTCCCATATTTTGTTTATTTCGTGAGGAAATGCAGGGTGAGCAATTCCAACTCCCAGTTCCCTGCTTGGGAAACCGGAGGTAACCGATTTTATTTCAATTCCGGGGAATTGTGCTCTGAAAATTTCATAATGGTTTTTCTTTATTTCAAGTATCTCTGGAATTGCTTCTAAAAGAAATTTAGGATTATAGTCGGCTAGCCTTTTTGGGAGAGATTTTCCATCATAAGAAAAACGAATAATATTCTCCATAACTTTATTAGCTTCATCACGACCAAATGCCTTTATAAGACCAGGGTATTGTTTTGAAATACCGTCAGAACTTCCC
>MEND01000109.1:0-519 GCA_001768975.1 Bacteroidetes bacterium GWA2_31_9
AAACATTAAATTTACTGAACTCTACAAAAACAACACACTGCTTGCCTTTTAAAATCTCTGTCAAATTATTTGTTTGACTTTGTTTTTGTGCAAGTGTAATTGCCATCCCGCTAGAAATAGTTCCGTGCGAAATATTTAAAGTTTAAATATTTCTATCGGAACGTATTTTATTAACTATTAAAACTAAATCGACTTTAATTACGATTTATTATATACATATCCAAGAAACTAAATAATTTCATACGGGACATGTATAATATATAAATAAAATGAACCGCTAATCTACCATAAGGTAGTGCGGCTGTAGTCCCTCGCTACGCTCGGGACCTATGGTCCTTTACAAAAACGAGTTCGACTTCGGTGGGTATTATGCTTAGTTGCTATTTGCTAGTTGCTAGTTGTATCAATGAAGCTCAACTAACAGCTAAAACCTAAAAGCAAAAACCTTGCGCCCCACTGTCTACAGCCATTACAAACATCCTAGCACAAATAGCTAAAAAAGCAAATAAAAAAGCCGGT
>MEND01000109.1:614-6471 GCA_001768975.1 Bacteroidetes bacterium GWA2_31_9
AGCAACCTCAGTTGTTAATAATCGTGTTGGCTCTTCCGGTTTTTTAGTTATATCATCTTCAGCTTGTCCGAAACCTACGATTTCAACGGCATCTTTTTTAGAAATACCACAACGTTGCAATCCCTCTTCCGACATAATTGCAATTGCAGATGCTCCGTCAGAAACTTTAGAACAATCAAATACATTAAGATTATCGACAAATGAACGTCCGTTTGGCTCGGTTAAACCTAGTAATTCAAGATTTGGCGAAGTATTATGATGTTCTTGTGCAGTTGGACAAAGACGTGCATTTTCGATTGCATTTGCAAACCACTTTGACATTGCCTTACGAGTAGTTTCGCGTCCCCATTTTTCAAAATATGAACCTGCTCTATCGCTGAATTTTCCTGGGAAATAATAAGCGTGACCTGCTTTTCTGTCTTGATAATGACCTGCACCTGCAAGAATATCAGCACAATATATTGCTTTTACTGTATTTTGAACTTCAACTCCCATTGCTAAAACAACATCAGCAGTTTCTGCTAAAACAGACTTGATTCCTGTAGCCAAACTTAATGCTCCAGAACCACAAGCACCTTCAACTCTTGTTGATGGAATAAATCGTAAACCTTCGTCAATATAAGGAATGAAACCTGCAAGATTTCCTTGATTATTAAACCTGGCAGCCATAAAATTAGCAATTACAGCTTCATCGACATTTTTTGCACCACCAATTTGTTTAAGTGTTCCTTGTCCTGCCTCTTTAATATAATGCTCTAGACCCGGACGAGGAATTTTTGGATTAAACTCTTTTCTTCCGCTTCCAAGTGATACCGTATTAAATCCGGCAGTCATATATACTTTTGCTCTCATCTTTTTCATAATCTGATTTTTTTAATTATTAAAATAATTATTAATTGGACCGTATGCGTGGAAGAAACCAGTAAGCATTACAGTATTTACATCATTATCAGACATTGCAACATGGTCTGTAACAAGTTTTTTCCCAATTTCGCATGAGCGAACTCCATAATCTACAGCAAGTTTAGCACCTGTAGTATTTAATGTTTTAAGTTCACCAAAGTGTTTAGTAAGTATTTCGTTTTTATCAGCATTTCCAACAACTGCTTTCCAAGGTTTAACAGAAGGATTTAATGCTCCCATTTTTTCGTCGCATTTTGCTTTGAATTGTTCAATAGCAACATATTCGCCTTTTGCAATATCATAAATAGCAACTGGTTTTCCTTTTTCATATTTCAAGAAACCATCTTTTTGTGAGCCATCAGAATTTTGTCCGCCTAATACTTTTGCGTTAACCATTTTGTCTAATAATTCGCTATGTAATTCTTCATTGGTTAAATATGGATTCATAACGCTCATAATATATTGACAAACTTCAACTCCAACGTAATCAATTAATTGAAAAATTCCCATTGGGCGTACCAAATAATCCTGAGTTACTTTGTTAATAATATAAATTGCTTCATGCAAAGGCATATTAGTAGCTAATTTCTCCGATTCGTGAATTCCATAAAGAGCATCTCTCATAAAATGTCCGTTTCCGATAAATCCTGCAAAGTCATTAGATGGAACAACAACTTTTCTAAGGTTTTTAGAATATTGAATTGCAAAAATTTCTAATTCAGTTTGAGTGCCTTCACCTTTAATAATTTCAACTAATTTTTGAATTGCAGGAGGATTATAGAAATGAACTCCCAAAATTCGACCATCAAGATTTGCTGTTTTATCAATATTTGTAATAGGAATTGAAGATGTATTAGTAAAGAACCAAGGTTTTAATGGGTTGTTCTCATTAATTTGTTTGAAAATTTTTACTTTTAATTCTGGGTCTTCTTTAATTGCTTCAAAAATCAATGTTGATCTGTAACTTGCTTGAATATAAGTAGATGGAACAATAATTTTTAAAACATCCATAATGTATTCGTTGATTACATCAATGTTTTCGATTAAATCGGCTCTATCGGCATATACTTTTCGAAGCTGAACAATTTTCTTTTCAGCAGCTTTTAAAACTTGTCCTTTTGTGTATCTTAAAAGCCCTGATAATGCTTCTTGTGAAACATCTATCGCATTTAAAGTAAACACTTTACCTTTATTTTCAGGCTTCAGGCTTAAATCTGCCATTTCTAAAGCAGTAAGCAGCAAGATTCCGCTACCCATTTTGCCGGCTGCACCTAATACCGATACATTTTGCAATCTTTCTGAATAATCCATAATTATTTTATTAAATTAATTTATAAATCTCTTTTTCAAAAAACAAATAACAAAAACAAATTTCAAATAAATAACAATTTTTAAAAACTCAAAAAACAAAAAACTCAATCAAAAAAATCTATTCTGATTTAACAAGAATTGATGATAGAATTTTCTTTAATTCTTCGGATTCTTTAAAAATCTTTAAACCATTTTTTGCAATAATTTCGTCATTAGTTTCAATAATTAATCTTAACCAAAATGAAGATTCTTTTGCTTCTTTTCTGGAAATTTTAACTCTCATTAAAAAATCTTTTTTACTAAGACTCTCATTTGCTTCAATATAATTTGCTCCAACAGAACCAGAAGACCTGACTAACTGCTTTGAATATTCTAAATTTGATATATTACTGGGTATTTCTTTAATAAAAAATGTAACACTTTTTGCAAATTGAAAAGTTCTTTCTTCTAAATCGTAAGGCTTTTTATTAACATCAGTTATCATATTCGATATTTACTCTTTATTGTTTGTTATTTGTTTTCTTATTTGTAATTTGTATTTTATTTGGCATTTGTTTTTTGTCGTTTGGAATTTTTTTACTACCAATTCGGTTTTCTCTTTTCCAAAAATGCACTAATTCCTTCTGTTGTTTCTTTTGTTCCAAATAATTTTCCAAAATTTTCTGATTCCAACTTCGAACCACATTCAAAATTATTCGCCAAACCCTGTCTAATTACTTTTTTAGAAGTTTGAACTGCAATATTACCTTTTGAAATTATATTTTTAGCAAATTCCAGAACTTTTTCCATTAAAATTTCTGGTTCGTAAACTCTTTGAACTAATCCTATCCTTAAAGCTTCAGTAGCATCAATCATTTCAGCTGATAAAATTAGATATAAAGCATTGCCAGCTCCACAAAGTCTTGCAAGTCGCTGAGTTCCTGCATAACCAGGAATTAATCCAAGATTTACTTCTGGCTGACCAAATTTTGCTTTTGTACTTGCAATTCTAATATCGCACGACATTGCTAACTCACAACCACCACCTAATGAAAATCCATTAACTGCAGCAATCACTGGCAATTTGAAGTTTTCAATCTTATTAAAAACATTTTGCCCAACTTGTGAAAAATCATATCCTTGTTGTTCATTCATTTGCGACATTTCTGCAATATCAGCACCTGCTGCAAAAGCTTTTCCTTCGCCTGTAATAACAACAATTTTAACCGAGATGTCTTTAGCAATTGCATCAAGCATTTTATCCATTTCAGCAAAAAAAGTAGAATTTAATGCGTTTAAAGCTTCAGGTCTGTTTAGTGTTATAATGCCTATACCATCCTGATTATCAAATTTTAAAACCTTATAGTCCATATTTAGAATTTATATAAATTACAGTCAAATTTATGAAATTTTTATTATTAATTATATTGATTGTAATCACAATTATATGTTAAAAAACTACTATTATAAATTTTAATTATTTATTCGTTTGTAAATGAATTTTATAGAAATAAATAATATTATTAAAGATGTACGTTTTCAATAATTATTTAAAGATTGCTTCGTTTATTTCGATTTCACCCAGTGCATTGCTTTGCTCAATGTAAAATTTATGATTTTAAGCAATCGTAAAAAGTGCAACAAAGAAAACGGCTTAATAGGCTTATTATAAACAACATGTAATGGTTTTATTTTTGTGAATATAATGAGCAAATTGATTTAGCTAAAGGAGCAAATAAGTGTCCATCCATAATGTCTTTTTTTGACACGAATTTCATTATTTTTATAGTGCCAATTCGTGACATTAATGTCTGTATTTTGGACTCAGCGGATGGACACTAATTAATATGGACTTACCTTTTTATTTAAAATGAACGCTTCAATTAAGCTAATAAATATTCGATGAATAAATTATTTTGAAAAGTTCTTATAACTAGAGATTCAGAGTTTTCTTGCAGACACTAAATAGTTGAAGTGTGTAATTGCCTTTGAATAAAGCTTAAATAATTTTGTTTAGTATTTAGGTTCTGATACCATTCATCAAAATTTATATCTACAAAAGTAACATTAACCATATTAAAAAGTTCAATAATTCTTCTTTTGTTTTCTTTAAGAATATTTTCAGTATCATTAATAATACGTTTATTGTAAATAGCGTAAAGTGTTTCGTGTCGTTTATTTTCAGATACAGGCATCACAATGTCAGCATTAAAAGCACGGTTAAGCATATATTTGATATATGGAATATTCATTATAGGGATATCACAAGCTGTAACAAAGTTCAAATCACTATTAGAAGATTTAAGACAAGATAATATTCCCATAAGCGGACCTTTGTTTTTTTCTATATCGTGAACAACTCTCAAATTTAAAAACTTAAATTTTTCACTATCATTGGCACCTATAATTACCTCATCAAAATATGGCAATAACTGGCTTGATATGATAGATATTAGAGGTTTTCCATTAATTTGCAACATGCTTTTATCCTCTCCCATTCGTATGCTTTTCCCGCCTGCAAGTATAATGGCAGTGGCTTTTTCACGAAGTTGCCAGTTATTATTATCAAATCTGATTCTTTCTGGAGAAAAATCAAATTTTTCCCCATCAGATTCAATTATTTTATCTGCAAAATCATATACTTCCTTACAGCTTTTTTTAATAAAATGTTCTGATAATTTTCTGATAATTATAAATAAACCAGGGTTAATGGTTAATCTTGCTGAATTAGATTCACAAACAACAACAGCATTATGTGGAATTTTACTAATAAGTTCATTTATTCCTTCTAATGACGATTTTTTATAAACACATAACCATAAAACTTTTTCTGCACCAGCCCGAAGCATCCTTGCTGTATCTTTTTGTGAAATTTTATCAGTTTCATCAGTTAGTTTATAGTTTCCGGTTAAAGAACCACATACACCACAACCTTCTTCACCACGTGGGCATTTTGCTTCGTCTTCTTTTATTGTTGTTATCTTTACACCAACAACAAGATGCTCTTTAGATAATTGCTTTATTAATTTACAAGCAAATTCTGTTTTTCCGTTATTCCTTCCTGTAGAACCTATAATAATAAAATTTTTCCTCTTAATCATAATAATATTTTCTTTATGATATATTATAAATTAATTCAACTTTAAAAGATTTTTTAACTTTTATTTGTGTTGAAAATTTATTATATAATAAACTACTAACAATCTAAAAAGTAAATTTAGATTTGCTAGTGGGTCGGTATAATAGAACTATTTAATAAATCCATGAAAGAATTATAACCTAAAATACTACTTTGGCTGATAAATTAATTATGTTAGCACTATAATCTTTTCTATCTGTAACTTTGCTGTTTGCATCAACTTTTGTCGCAACAGTTGTTTTAATATTCTGAAATTCAAGAGCTACTGAGAAACCATGTTTTATTGGAAAAACTAGGTCGCCGTATATTACAGTATTTCCTTCAATTGCATTAACTGACATTTTCTCTGTATTATTTTTATCCATACCATAACCAATTACAACCTGAAAATGGTCAGAAATTTTTGAAGTAGCATTGAGCCAAAAACCCATACTTATTTTATCAGAAGCTGTAACAGCTTTAGTTGAGTCATCTATTTTCCAGCTATAATTTCCGGCAACATTAAATAAATTGGCATTATTAAGA
>MEND01000110.1:0-147 GCA_001768975.1 Bacteroidetes bacterium GWA2_31_9
AACAACTGCGTTACGTACAGAACTAATTTCATCAATATTTTTATAAATTTTCATGACAGATAAAAAGATGTTAAAATACAGAATGCCATCTATTAAAAATCATCCAGAAACATATAGACTCTTTTGTCATTTCGATTTCGCCAATGG
>MEND01000110.1:195-2765 GCA_001768975.1 Bacteroidetes bacterium GWA2_31_9
ATGACAAGATAAAGCGTTAGATACACTAATCTAAATATAGTTTTTAGAGGTTATTTAATAATGTTTGTTTTTTACAATTTTCAAAATTAACTAAAATAATGTTAAATAAAGATTGTTAAGTTTGAATAATTATTTTAATTTCGTTCGCAGAAAATTTTATTAATTAATTTAAAGAAAAATATGTCAGCAAATACAGGAAAAATATCGCAGATAATAGGTGCTGTAATAGATGTAACATTTGAGCAAGTTGAAAAACTTCCAAACATTTACGATGCTTTAGAGGTTGTTAGACCTGATGGACAAAGGGTAATACTTGAAGTTCAGCAGCATATAGGAGAAGACACAGTAAGAACAATTGCAATGGATTCAACAGATGGATTGTCTCGCGGGATGGAAGTAGTAGACTTAGATAGTCCTATTTCGATGCCGGGAGGCGATTATATCAGAGGGCGTTTGTTTAATGTAATTGGTGAAGCAATAGATGGAATGGAAGCAGTTCCTAAAGGAAAGTTGTACAGTATTCACCGTGATCCACCATTATATGAAGATCTTTCAACTTCAAAAGAAGTTTTATATACAGGAATTAAAGTTATCGACCTTATTGAACCATATTCAAAAGGTGGAAAAATAGGTTTGTTTGGTGGTGCCGGAGTAGGAAAAACGGTTATTATCATGGAACTTATTAACAATATTGCAAAAGGTTATCAGGGAATGTCGGTATTTGCGGGAGTTGGTGAAAGAACAAGAGAAGGTAATGATCTTTTGCGTGAAATGATTGAGTCAAAAGTTATCCGCTATGGCGATGAATTTGTAAAATCGATGGAGATTGGAGGTTGGGATTTAAGCAAAGTTGATATGGAAGAGTTGAAAAAATCGCAAGCTACATTAGTATTTGGGCAAATGAACGAACCTCCTGGAGCACGTGCACGTGTTGCTTTATCTGGTTTGTCGCTTGCTGAATATTTCCGCGACGGAGATGATGAATCAGGAGGTAGTGATATTCTATTCTTTATGGATAACATATTCCGTTTTACTCAAGCAGGATCCGAAGTATCTGCATTATTAGGACGTATGCCTTCGGCAGTAGGATATCAACCTACATTAGCTTCCGAAATGGGTATGATGCAAGAACGTATCACATCTACAAAAAGAGGCTCAATTACTTCTGTTCAGGCTGTGTATGTTCCTGCTGATGATTTAACCGACCCTGCACCTGCTACAACATTTGCTCACCTTGATGCTACAACAGTTTTAAGTCGTAAAATTTCGGAATTAGGAATTTATCCTGCCGTTGACCCACTTGATTCAACTTCTCGTATATTAACTCCTGATATTGTTGGACAAGAACATTATACTACTGCTCAAAGAGTTAAAGAAATTTTACAGAGATATAAAGAATTGCAGGATATTATTGCTATTCTTGGTATGGACGAACTTTCTGATGAAGATAAATTGATTGTTAGTAGAGCTCGTAGAGTACAACGTTTCCTTTCGCAACCTTTCTTTGTAGCAACTCAGTTTACCGGAATACCAGGTTCATTTGTAAGCATCGAGGATACAATCAAAGGGTTTAAAATGATATTAAACGGCGAAGTTGACGAATATCCCGAAATGGCTTTTAGTATGGTTGGAACTATCGAAGAAGCTATTGAAAAAGGTAAGAAAATGATTGCTGAAGCTAATTGATTTGCCCGTAATATCGTCATTGCGAGCGTAGCGAAGCAATCTATTTATTGTATATCGTTGTTTATAAGCAGATTGCTTCGTCGTGCCTCCTCGCAATGACGTTTTGTATTGATATTATGGACAAACACTAATTAATGTTTGCACTAAAAGTCCATTTTCGTCTTTACACTTACAAAAACTTTTGTTTTGACAATGCTCATTTCGAGAGTCTCATTGCATAGCAACAGATAGCATTTATAAAGGAATTCAAAAGATATTTATATATTTCCTAAGAATTGAATAAAAAGCCCTCTATTGTTATGCGTTCATGCTTTAAAAAATGATAAAATCAATAATTTTAATTAGAATTAAACAAATTTATCGTGCAATCAATGACATTGGATTAGGAAGATTTGTTTTTTTGATTGTTTTTTTTGGCATTCTTGTTTTTGTAATGCTTGGCTCACTACAATATTCTCAAACTTCATATTATATTGTAGGAGGTTTTATTTGCATGATTTTCCTGATTCAACTGAATCGCCAAGACAAAACATTCCTGAAAACACATTTTGACAAATACAGATTTGTTTATTTTGCTGAATATATACTGTTAGCTTCACCCATTATACTATGCCTTATATATTATCATAATTGGCTACAAACTCTTTTTTTATTAATTGCGTTACTTTTTCTTATTAATTTAGATTTTAAGAAAAAACATCTAAGTTTTAATTCAAAAATTCAAAGATTAATACCTGAAAACTGTTTTGAATGGAAAGGTGGGATAAGAAAAACATTATTCGTTATAATTATATTATGGATTGTAGGAATGGGGACTTCTTTTTTTATTGGAAGTGTACCTGTAATTATTTTTATTCTTGGAATTATTACATTAGGGTTTTATA
>MEND01000110.1:2885-6468 GCA_001768975.1 Bacteroidetes bacterium GWA2_31_9
ATGAATATTGGTATATTCCGGTAATAGAATATGTTGTTTTAATATTTATCCAAATTTATTTAATTTTAACAAAATATGCTTTTTATATACCAAATCAAAAATCAAGTCCTTCTCAGATATTTGTAAGTATTGGAGTATTTAGTATGTTTCTACCTTTTTTAATCCCACTTGTTTGGATTCTATCAATATATTTCTATTTAAAATCAAAGAAAAATTTAAAATTTTACCTTAATGATTACAATTAAAGACCTCATTGTTTCTTATAATAAAAAAGATAAAGTAATTGATTGTTTGAATATTGCTTTTGCTCATAACACTATTCATGGAATTGTGGGTATGAATGGAGCTGGTAAAACTTCACTACTAAATGCTATTTATGGGCTTATTAAAGTTCAATCAGGAGAAATCAAATGTGATGATTTAAAAATTAATAAGAAAAAAATTTCCTTTTTAGCAACAGAGAACTTTTATTATTCAAACATAACTGGAAATGAATACCTTAGCTTATTTAAGAATATGCAATTTGAAACAAACAAATGGAATGAATTATTTATGCTACAACTTGATAAAATTATTGACAGCTACTCAACAGGTATGAAAAAGAAGTTGGCATTGTTTGGAATATTGAAACAAGATAAGTCCATAATGATATTAGATGAGCCATTTAACGAATTGGATATAGAAACTTGTAGGATAATCCGTTCAATTTTATTAAGACTGAAAGAACGAAAAAAAACAATTATTATTACTTCACACATTATTGAAACTTTAACTAATTTGTGTGATTATATACATTATCTTGAAAAAGGCAAATTCAAGTATAGTAGAGATAAATCGGAATTTAAAGAATTTGAACATGATATATTTAATTCGATAGAAAACAAGAATAAAAAGTTGATTTCAGAACTAATTGAATAATGCGCAAAATGCTAAATTTAGCTTAAACATTAAAACATAAGCTGATTTTGTAAAAAGTTTTTTTAATTTTGTACAAATACTGTTAAAATATTTTGGATGAAAAATATTAAGTCAATTAAATAACATATGATAACTGCCGAAAATATTAAAAAGGAATTCAAATAATAATAATCTCAAACAATTAAAAATATGTTCATAGAAATCATAACACCGGATACAAAAATATATTCAGGAGAAGTTAGTTTGGTGCAATTACCCGGAACCAACGGCTCATTTGAAATATTAAATAATCATGCTCCTATTATTTCTACACTTGGTAAAGGAAAAATCAAAATTGTTGATGCAGAAAAAGCAACACAGTTTTTTGAAATTAAGAGTGGGGTTGTAGAGGTTATGAAAAACAAAATTATTGTTCTTGCCGAATAAAAATCCAATTTCATCAATTAAAAGTGTTCTGTACAAACAAAAAAGATTTGTACATTTGTAAAAAAACATATAAAATGAAAAAAAGGAGATTACTAGCTTCTGGATAGAAAGTTCCGACAAAGACGTTTATGTTATATGCAGATACAATTAATTATGCTTCGCCGGAATATTGAAACTATAATTGAACCACATCCTTTTGATGTTTCAGAGTTTAACTCAGAACACCCGTTTGCAAAAGAAATTATGCGAACCAGAATAAAAATTTTGTAAATCATGATATCATTATTATATATACTTCGACATTTCGATAAACTCAATGCAACGCTATTCAGGTTTATTCACAAATTATTTTATTTTAAATGTGTTTATGCTTTCACTTCGTTCGGGTGCAAAAAATACCAAACCCGAATGCTCAGTATTACTGGTTCTAAGTTGTTTTGCACTTTGCAAACCTGCTAAGAACCAGTATAAATGATTTTCTAATCTTTAAAAATATTAACTATGAAAAAAATATTTCTTTTTATCCTATTTCTCCCACTTTGTGTGTTTTCTCAGCTTACAGATAATTTT
The DNA here is from genome assembly GCA_001768975.1 of Bacteroidetes bacterium GWA2_31_9. Classification (GTDB taxonomy): domain Bacteria; phylum Bacteroidota; class Bacteroidia; order Bacteroidales; family GWF2-33-38; genus GWA2-31-9. Next base: position 4,800 of record MEND01000110.1, read on the forward strand.
ACCGATGGCGATTTTACAAATAATCCAACATGGTCGGGTACAGATACCTCCTTTATTATTAATAGCAATCAAATAATGCAAAGTAAAGGACCAAATACTAATGGAAATACTCTTCCTGATACATTATTTTTGTCAACGGCAAATACTAATATTAATAATACCGAATGGAGTTTTTTTATAGATCTTAATTTTAATCCCACATCAGATAATATCGTAAGAGTTTATCTTGTTTCTGATTCTCAGGATTTGAGATATACTTTAAATGGTTATTATATCGAAATTGGTCAATCAAATGCTGATTATATCAAGTTTTATAAACAAACAGGCACAACATCTTCTTTGCTTTTTACAGGCACAACATCTTTTCCGAGCAATGTAAAAGTTAAAATAAAAGTAATACGTGATTTAACAGGAAATTGGAGCATTTTTTCGGCTGCTGCTGAAAGTTCTGATTATGTTTCGGAGGGTACATTATTTAATGATAATACTTATACAACTACCTCTTTTTTTGGAGTTTACTGCAGATATAAAACAGACACAAGATATAACCAGTATTACTTTGATGATTTTTACATAGGACCAATAATCGTTGATACTATTTTACCAACAATAAATTATTTACACTTGATATCACCAACTCAGCTTGATATTTATTTTTCGGAAAGTGTAAGTACAGCTACTGCTCAAAATATCGGAAATTATTCTGTAAACAATGGAATTGGAACTCCTTCTACAGCAATAATTGATGTTGTTAGCTCTTTAGTTCACCTTACTTTTGCATCAGCTTTTACTCAAGGAACTGTTTATACTTTAACTGTAAGCAATATCGAAGATTTGAGTAATAATATTATGATTCCTGATAGTCGTATATTTGGAATATATACTCCTAAAGCTTATGATATTGTGATTAATGAAATATTTGCAGATCCTTCTCCTCAGGTTGGGCTACCTGATTACGAATATGCCGAATTATATAATCGTACACCTTTTGCTATAAACTTAGAAAATTGGAAACTTAAAGCAGGTACTTCTATAAAAATTTTCCCATCTATTGTGATAGAACCTGATAGTTTTTTAATTCTTTCATCTTCAACAGCTTCACCCTTCCTTTCTTCTTTTGGAACTGTTGTGTCTTTATCAAGTTTTTCTTTAACAAATTCAGGACAAACGCTTACATTAACTGATTCGCTTAATCATGTTATACATACTGTTACATACTCTGATACATGGTATCAGGATGCCAGTAAAGCTAATGGAGGTTGGTCTCTCGAACAAATAGATCCTTTAAATCCTTGTGGTGACGCTGCAAACTGGAGTGCTTCGATTAATCCTTTAGGTGGTTCGCCCGGAAGTGAAAACTCAATTTTTTCGTCTAATACAGATAATATCCCACCACAATTAAACAGTATTAATGTGATTTCTTCTACTGTTATTCAACTAAATTTTAATGAATCAATTGATAGTTTAAGTCTTTTAAATCCAGCTTCATACTCAATTGATAATGGAATGGGTAATCCTACTTTAGTTATGATAATGAAACCAGATTTTAAAAAAGTTTTACTTTATTTACCTTCTGCTATTCAGCAAGATGTATTATATACCTGTACTGTTATTGATACTATTAAAGATTGTGCTGGAAATACAACTGTAGCTACAAGCAAACCTTTTA
>MEND01000111.1 GCA_001768975.1 Bacteroidetes bacterium GWA2_31_9
TCGCCAAGTTCGTTAACACAAATCATAAAGGCACTTACCGAAGTATTGAACGAAAAATTTTCGATGTCTTCTTTTATTTTCTTAATTGTTTTATGAAGAATTTTGTATTCGGCATTTGTTGGCTCTTCGTCTGAAACCACAAAATTATTTTCCTTATCGAAAAATAAACGCCAAAGCTTACGTAAAAATCTGTGAACACCATCAATTCCTTTTGTATCCCATGGTTTTGACATTTCAAGCGGACCTAAGAACATTTCATAAAGGCGAAGTGTGTCGGCTCCGTATTTTTCAACAATTTCGTCAGGATTAACAACGTTGAATTTGGATTTGGACATTTTTTCAACTTGAGGTCTTAATGTCACAAAATCTCCATTAAATAATTTAGAATATGTTTCATGTACATTATTCTCAATGCCTTTTAAATCTTCAAAAGTTCCTATTTCATAATTTTTAAATTGCGGATAAGCCTTCTTTAAATTAGATAGATTTTCCTTTGTTAAAATATATTTACCTTCTGTAAAATTAACAAATTCAATAGGAATATTTTCATGAAGAGCAAATGGTATTCTTGTCCCAAAATATTCTGGGAAGATAAATGTTTTTACTACAACATTATCAATTTGAGAATTCTCATCTATTTCTATAGGTTCATTTGTTAAATCTCTAGTGTTCCAACGTTTAGCATAATCAGAAGCGGCTTCCGAAATAGAGCGATTACTAATATTAACGATGGTTGCAATCATGCTTAATCCTTGTATCATTCCCTGATTTATCAACTTTTTAAAAGGCTCTTCCTTACATACAAAGCCCAAATCAAAAAGGAACTTGTTCCAGAATCGAGAATATATTAAATGTCCGGTAGCGTGTTCAGTTCCACCAATATACAAGTCCACATCTTGCCAATAATTATTTGCTTCTTTTGAAACTAACTCGTTAGGATTTTTGTTATCCATGTAACGCAAGTAATATGCAGATGAACCTGCAAATCCGGGCATTGTACTTAGTTCAATCGGAAAGCCATCTTTTGTATTCCAATTTTTTGCTCTTCCAAGGGGAGGTTGTCCATCTTCGGTTGGAAGAAATTTATCAACTTCGGGTAATTCAAGCGGAAGGTCTTTTTCATCGAAAACATAAGGCATTTCATTTTTGTAATAAACTGGAAAAGGCTCTCCCCAATATCTCTGGCGACTGAAAATAGCATCACGAAGACGATAATTTACTTTTAGTTTTCCAATTTCGTTGTATTCTATTTCGCTTATAATATGGCTAATGGCATTTTTTACAGTCATTCCGTTTAGAATTCCTGAATTAATCATAATTCCATCTTTAGAATCGTAAGAATCTTCCCAAGTTTCTGGGTCAGAGGGCTGTTCGCCTTCTTTTGTAACAACCTGAATTATTGGCAAATTGAAATGTTTTGCAAATTTAAAATCACGGCTATCGTGACCCGGAACAGCCATAATTGCTCCTGTTCCATATCCGGCTAATACATAATCGCTTATATAAATCGGGATTTCCTGATTTGTAAATGGATTAATTGCATAAGCACCTGTAAACTGTCCAGTTACTTTTTTAACCTCAGCCATTCGTTCACGCTCAGTGCGTTTTTTTGTTTCGTTTATATAATTTTCAATTGCCGATTTATATTCAGGAGTAGTAACTTGCTCAACTAATTCGCTTTCAGGAGCAAGCACCATAAACGTGCAACCAAAAATAGTGTCGGGGCGGGGGGTGAAGATGGTAAAGACCACTCCTAAATCCTCCCCTCGGGGGAGGACTTTGCTGTCTGCAAGTGTAGTGGTTTTTGAAACCAAATTTTCTCCTAAATCCTCCCCTCGGGGGAGGACTTTGCTGTCTGCTAATTTTGTGGTTTTATCATCTAAAGAAATCTTTATTTTTGAAATTACATCTGCTACATTTGATATTACTTCTTCGTTGGTAAAGCGAATAACTGTAAAGCCTAAATCGTTTAAAATTTTTGTTCGTTCTTCGTCTTTTTCTTTTTGCTCAATGTGGTACTTTCCATCAACTTCTATTACTGTTTGATTTGAAAGACATGCGAAATCAACTATAAATCTGCCAATTGCATGTTGGCGACGTATTTTATAATCAATCTTTTTTCCTTTCAATTCCTTCCAAAGAATCGCCTCTGCTTCAGTTGGATTTTTTCTATTTTCTATAATATTGTCTTTCAACGAAGCCCATCCATAACTATCAGTAGTGTAATATGGCGGTCTTTCTCCCTTTTCAATTGGAGATATTTCTCCTTTTCCAAATGGCAGTCTTTCTCCATTTCCAAGTGGCGGTCTTTCTCCCTTTCCTTTGGAAAGGGCTGGGGATAGGTGAAATTGTACTTCAGCCCCTTCTGACTTCCCAATCCAATTCCTCTGCATTTCTTTAAGAGAATCAGACCAAGAAAGACTATCAAGTCCGTTTAAAAGTCTTTCAGCATAAGCTGAAATTCTTAAAAGCCACTGACGCATTTTTTTCTGCTCAACCGGATGTCCACCACGAACCGAAAGTCCTTCTTTTACTTCGTCGTTTGCCAATACTGTTCCTAATGCAGGACACCAGTTAACCATTGTATCGGCAAGATATGCAAGGCGGTAGTTTAATAAAATTTCCTGTTGTTCTTTTTCAGTTTTGTTTTTCCATTCATTCGCTGAAAATAAAGGAGTTTCGCTACAAGTAGCATTAATATTTTTATTGCCGTTAATTTCAAATTCTTTTATTAAATTTTCGATTGAATCAGCTTTGTTGGTTTTATTGTTGTACCAATGTTTAAACATTTGAATAAAAGCCCATTGAGTCCATTTGTAATATTCGGGGTCGCAGGTTTTAACTTGTCGTTCCCAATCGTAAGAAAAGCCTATTTTATCTAATTGTTCGCGATAACGCTTAATGTTTTTGTCGGTTGTAATTGCAGGGTGTTGACCGGTTTGAATTGCATATTGCTCGGCAGGTAATCCAAAAGCATCGTAACCCATTGGGTGAAGCACATTATATCCGCAAAGTCGCATATAACGTGTATAAATATCAGATGCAATATATCCAAGCGGATGCCCAACATGTAATCCGGCACCCGAAGGATATGGAAACATATCTAATACGTAAAATTTTGGTTTAGAGAGATTAATATCTGTTTTGAAGGTTTTGTTTTCGCTCCAGAATTTTTGCCATTTTTTTTCTATTTCGTTGAAATTGTATTCCATTTTTTACACCTTTTTAAATAATAGGCGAAAGTATGAAAAAATGTAATAATGAGCTAAAAAATTAAACCTTACAATTCCGTAGAATTTTGCTTTAGTTTTCAGAAAAAGATATAACAAGATAATTTAAGATACTACTTTTGATTTAACTACTTACAATATTTAAAAGTAGATTGCCATCAATTCCTAAAATTTGGTGCATAGCTTTTAAAAAAGATATGCTTGGTTTTCTTTTATTGTGCATTATTTCAGAAAGTTTTGTATCGGTAGTATTCAGCAATTTAGCCATTTCTTTTTGTTTGAGTTTTTTCTCAAACATTTTCAGTTCGATTAATCCTTGAACTGTTTGCGGTATTGCTATTGTGTAGTGCATATCTTCATAAGCTTTCACTATTTGAGTATAGTTATTTAGCTCTTCACTCTCATTTTTTGTAAGATAATCGAAACCACCCTTTTTTGTTGCAATAGCCAATAATTCATTCATTTGTTTTTCAGCTTCTGCATATTCGGCTTTTGAGATTTCTATTTTCATTATTTATATTGTTTTACAATCTATATTATTATATTGATTATGAGTGCCTACGAATCTTAAATAGATAGTTCTTTTGCTAAAATGTATCATTGCTACAATTCTATATTTATTTCCTGCCACATTAAAAACAAATCTATCATTTCCAATGCTATCTACACTGTTAAAAGTCTTTTTAATACTATGAAAATCTTGCCAATCGCTAAATAATACTTCTTTGTACCACCTAAGTAAAGGTTCTTTTGCATTAATATCAATTTCAAAAAAGTTTATTAATTTAGTTTTTGATATTATAACCATGATACAAATTTAATTAATAAATTATTAAAATCAAAAATAAATTATCAAAAATAAAAATTTGATGCCTACAATATGCTTTATACCGATACGGAATAGAAAAACGAAAAAAAATTCCTATCGGCATAACTCACTCTAAATAGCTTTACATTCGTAAACCTATTAAGATTGAGTATAAATGCAGTTTGTGAAAGAGTAAGTATAACGTTCTGTTAGCCTACCACTTCTTAAAAATAAAAAATACAGCAAGAACAATAAATCCAAAGCCAACTAAATAATTCCATTTAATTTCTTCTTTCATATACATTACAACAAAAGCCATAAACACAATCAGATTAATTACTTCCTGAATAGTTTTTAGCTCTACAACATTGAATTGTCCATGACCATATCTATTCGCTGGAACCATAAAACAATACTCTGCAAATGCAATTAGCCAACTAATAAGAATTATTTTCCACATGGAAACATCTTTAAACTTTAGATGACCGTACCATGCAATAATCATAAACACATTTGAAATCAGTAATAAAATTATTGTTCTCATAATCAAATCAATGTTCTGAGACCTAAAAGGTTTCTAAAACCTGTTAGGTCTGGTATAAATATGGTTAATTATCGTAACTCTCAATATCTTCTATTATTCCAGCATATTTAATTTTTTTTAAATCGTGCCAGTATTCAAAATTTTCTAAATTTTCAAATAAGCTGAGAATATAATTTCTATTAATATTAGTTTCTTTTTGTGAAAAATATGCAGAATAGGATGAGTAAGGGTAATTTTTGTAATTTTCTGTAAATTGATGCTTTACTGGATTAAGATGAATGTAAGCAACTAGTTGAATAAGATATTTTTCGTCGGCAACTCTATTTCTTTGCAGATGCTCTTTAAAAAGGCTTCCGGTTCGGTTATATGCTTTATTTATGCTCTTTGCATAAGCATTAAATAAGTTTGAAAAAGGCAAATATGGTTTAGTTTTAAACTTTTCTGGTAAATCTGCCAAGTCTTTAACTTTCAATAATAAATGAAAATGATTTTTTAACAAGCAATAGCAGTAAATATCAGCTATTGGTAATAAATATTTCTTAATTAAATAGAGAAAATAATAGTAGTTTTTTTCTTCAATGAAGATATTTTCTTTGTTATTTCCTTGATTAAAAATATGATATATTGCTCCAGATTCAATAATATCTTGTTTCATATTTTTTATTTATAAGACCTAACAGGTTTTTAAAACCTGTTAGGTCTGCTTGATAATTTAATTCGAGTCGAAACTTGTACTATATTTTCTCCATTTTTCAATAACTTCAGCCATATCATCGGGCAGTTCCGATTCAAAGTGCATGTATTTGCCAGTTGTTGGATGTATAAAACCAAGTGATTTTGCATGTAAAGCATGACGAGGAATTATAGAAAAACAATTATCTATGAATTGTCTGTATTTTGCAAAAGTTGTACCTTTTACAATTCTATCACCACCATATCGGTCGTCGTTAAAAACTGGATTACCAACATGTTCGAGATGAACTCTTATTTGATGTGTACGACCTGTTTCGAGCTTACATTCTATAACAGATACATAATGAAAGTTTTCAATTACATTATAATGAGTAACAGCATGTTTTCCAAGGTTTCCTTCGGGGAAAACATCCATTTTTACTTTATCTTTAAGACTTCGCCCAATATTCCCTGTAATTGTTCCTGTTTTTTCAGGAAAATTTCCCCATACAATAGCTGTATATTTTCTATCAATTGTTCTATCTGCAAATTGCCGAGCAAGCTTATTAAGAGATAATTCGTTTTTTGCAATTACTAATATTCCGGAAGTGTTTTTGTCGATTCGGTGAGCAAGTCCTGGTCGGGCAGAGCCATCGTTAAATCCTTTTAAATCTTTAAACTTATAAAGTAAAGCATTAATAAGAGTTCCAGTATAGTTTCCATGTCCGGGATGAACAACCATTCCAGGATCTTTATTTACAATAAGAATATCGTCGTCTTCGTAAATTACTTTAAGTGGAATGTTTTCTGCAATAAGCTCAAATTCTCTTTTTGGATATGGTAGAACGATAGAAATTACATCACATGGTTTAATCTTATAGCTAGATTTAACTGACTTTTCGTTTACTAGTATATTTCCAGCATCGGCTGCGGCTTGTATTTTGCTTCTTGAAATTCCTTCAATACGGTTTGCAAGAAACTTGTCGATTCTTAAAAGAGATTGACCTTTGTCAACATCGAAATGATAATGTTCAAATAATTCACCCTGTTCATCATCTTGTTCAACTATGTCCTGTTCATTTTCAGGGGAATACATATTTTTTGTGAGATTAAGTTATTTGTTTACAATAAATTTTGAGGAATAAATTCCTGAATTATTGTTTATTCTAATTAAGTAAATACCGTTTTCGAGGTTCGAAATATTTATTTTTTCTTGAATTGTTGGCGTATTTAATACAAGTCTGCCAGATAAATCGAAAATGTCAATATTCCCATCATTAGTATTTAAGTCAGAAATATCAATGTTTAAAATATCAGAAGCAGGATTTGGCCAAATACTTAGTTTGCCACTTGTAGGGTTTTTAGGTTCTTCGATTCCAACAGGGAATGGTTTTCCAAATACTGGACGCATCATAATTGCTCCTTTTTCAGTTAAATTTTCCCAATTTCCATACGAATTCCAGAAAGTATATGTGCTTGCATCTCTATCAATATCAAATCCAATATTTAATGATTTATTACCAGGTTGAACCCAGCCAATATAAAATGTTCCAGAAATAATAAATGGGGAATCAAAATTATAAATATAAAAGCCATTTTTATTGTATGAATGACTAACCTTACAATCTGTTTTTTGATAAATAATATTTCCAGGCTTACCATTATTGTCGTTCCAAACTGTTAAATAAAAATCTACATCATTTTCATCCTGATAGGTATGATTGAAATACATTTGAACTGCACGTAATGAATCTGTTTTTAATGTTGTAAATCTTAATGCAACTTTTGAATTTGCAGCTTGTGGACCATCAATTCCAAAACCCATTTCGGCACTTCCATCGTCGTAGGCATAGTAGTTATAAAATTTTTGATAATAACTTACCGTGTCGTTCCAACGGAAAGGAGCTGTTATATTTATCGCATCTGTAACTAAAAATGCTCGTAGAATGAATTCTGCAGAATCATTATCATCTGCTGGAAAAGGATTATAATCAAAAGGTTCATTTACTAATTCAATAGAGTCGGGTTCAGCATTAGCCGCACCACTTACATTATTATATGTTTCCTGATTTGTTATGGAATTTACGACATCCTGTTTAAAGGCTACATTCAAAGTTTCATTGCTATAATTAGTAAAATTAGAATTAAATCTGCTATTAGAAAATAAATTAGATGAGTTATTTTGAAAATGCTTCCAAGGAACAGTTTCAAATACTTTTAAAAAAGGATTTAATTGCTTTATAAAGCATATATCATTTAGTAAGGTGTCTACAAATGAACGATTTTTATTAAGATAAATCCAATCAAGATTCCATCCATCAACATTTGTTGTTCTTATGAATGTGTTTGGGACGGTAGTGATGCTTGCATAATTTTTAAATCTAAATTGAAAGCCATCTTGTAAATAAATTGTATCTGAAATATGAATTAATACTTGTCTGAAATTTTTAACAGTATCGCCAGGTGAACGCCAAACCGAATGCCATAATGTATCAATAGGTGAATAAAATTCGAGAACCAATGAATCTTTATATTCTGGCACATCTCCTAAACCACCTGACTGGTAAAGAAAACTTAAATAAATTGTTGTGTCAAAAGGTGCTTCAATATTTAATTTTATTGGTTTCGATGTTAGAAAATCACCTAAAAATGAAGTTGTGTTTGCATGGCTGTAAACAGCTCCCATTTCATCAACAGCATCAAGTGTTGCAATGCCTATTGAAGGAGGATTAAAGCCAAAAGTACTGTTTACATAAGCATAATTATCTATCCACAAATCATTATCAGGGTAAATTTTTGACTTTACAAAATCATCGAAAAATGGCAAGTCTAAAGTATCGGTACTTTTTAAGCCTTTTAAATTTTTTTCAGGATTGTTTCTTAAATAGTCTTTAATTACAGGGTTACAATCAGTATTAGTGATAATAATTTGAGCATTAAATGCAAAAGGTATTAGTACTAAAAAAACAATTATTAAATTTTTAAAATTCACAGGTAAATTATTCAATTTCAGGTTCTACGGTTATTAATGTGTCGGTTAGAATAAGTTCTTTGTTATTTGTAATCCAAATGTCAATACCAGAGCCAAGTCTGATTTCTGAGTTTGGCATTGGCATTGGAAATTGTTTGAAAATTTTTGCAGATAATGAGTCTTTTTCTGACTTTATGGTTTCATCACAGATTATTGCCCCCAGATTCAAAGAAAACTCAGCTAATTTAGTTGAAGCATCAGAAATATTCAAACCAAGTATTGAAGGAACTGTTGTTTTTTCTTTTGACTCTCCAAGTCCTAAAACTAAGTCTATGGTTTTGCCTTTTTCAATTAGAGTTCCAGATTTAATCTCTTTTCCTTTATAAGTTTGCTTTAAAACCACATTTTTGCCAATATCAGGTACATAGCTCAATTTGCCTAGTTTAAGTCCAAAAGTTTCGAGATATGCAGTTGCTTGACGAAGCGAAACCCCAACTAATTCAGGAATTTGAACTTGTTCAGGCATAATGGCATTCATTGTAATAAATATTTTACGATTTTCTTTAACTTTAAATTCAGATGGCGGGTTTTGGTCAACAACAGTGCCTTTTTTATAATCGGTTAAATAAACAGAATCTGTAACTTCGAATCGTAATCCTTTTTCTTGTGTAATTGTTGTAATTTCATCTAAAGTCAATCCTCTAAAATCGGGAACAGAAATTGTTTCAGCATGATGCGTAAACGATTCGAGAGAAAAAAATGTTACCCACAAAATTATAACTGTGGCAATTATTGCAATTCCTAAATTAATAAAGAATGTTTTGCTAATAAAAAATTTGAAAAAGTTTTTCATTTAATCTTCAATGCTGTCTTTTAACGTAAAAGCAAAGATAAAATTATATTTATTAAAAATTAAATAGAATTTAAAAAATACAAATTGTAATTAAATATCTTAATTTAAAATAGAATTGAAACAATTTGTTTTTAAATTTTATATTATATACATTTATATCTTTGTTATAAATAAACCAATTAATATGAAGTCGTTAACATTATTCTGGGCAATATTGTTTCCGTTGACAATTACATCTCAAACAATAATAACTCAAAGCAACAGTCCATACGCAACAGCAAATCATAATCAGCGAAAAATAATTAGAGATAGCTATAATCACGTTTATTTAGTTTTTGAAGATATTGAAAATGATACATCAATAATTAAATATACACAGTTTGATTATTTATTTCAAACATGGAATATTCCAATTAAATTATTCGATGGAAATAGCCCAACAATTGCAATTAGCAGAGAAAACAAACAATATATAACTTATTGTTCAAATGATAGTTTGGCAAAAATAATGGTTTCATCAAAACCTGAAAACGAAAATTGGTGTGAACCAATCGTTATTTCTGATACTTCCAAAATATGCAAATTGCCAGTTACAGATGTTGATAGTTCAGGTTGTTTAAATGTAGCATGGATTCAAAAAAATACAATTTCAAATGATATAATTAAGTTTTCAAAAATTTGTAACGATTCGGTTTATTTTAATTATTCTGCATTCAATGATTTTAATATTACAGATGTTGCAATAGCAAATAACCTCCAATTCTCAAGTAACCGTATTTATATCTCCTACCAAACAAATAGCGAAATAAAAAGTTATTACAAAAAAACTAATTCTGATTCAGTTTGGATAAATTATGAAAATCACACTGGGTCAAGCCCTTGTTTATCGGTGGGAAATATCACTCCTGAGCTTATTTCTAGTGAAATGCCCAGAATAATGTTTTTAGATTCTTTAAGCAGAATTAATTTAAATCAGTACTATTTTTATGATGATTCCTTGCATCAAAATATTCAAAACAATCCTATGCTCTCAGATTCTGTCAATTATATTGTAATTGATAATATTATTGTACCTATTGGTTTTAGTTTTTTACAATTAAAAAGCGACACTTTAATTAATTCATTTTTTCAAGAATATAATGTAAAAAACTTTGATACAATTGTAGGAAATCCAATATATCCATCAATAGCATATAAACATTTTAATCCCGATAGTGTTGATTTTGTTTGGATGAGCAACAATGGAACAAATTATGACATATATTATTTACGCTCCGAAAAAGTCCCCTATTTACCCGGAAGTATTAAAAAACAAGACAAAGATGATGATATATATGCTTATGGTTTCCCAAATCCATTTAGTAACGAAATTAACATTGTAATTCATTCAAATTCAGGAATACCTGTTGTTAAAATATATGATATATCTGGTAAAGAATATACTCTGAAAAGCCAGTATTCATCTATAAATAAAACTTACAACTTTATTTGGGATGGGAAAGATAGCTCTGGGAATATTGCAAAAAGTGGAACTTACTTTTTAAATGTGAGTTGTAATAATAAGGTGATAAACAGAAGAATTATCAAAATTAGTCAATAAGTTATTTGGCAATAATCTTAAGCTTGTTGTTTTATAAACTACTAAGCAATTTAACATATTTGTCTTTCTGCGATTCAACCGAATATTTCTCAACTACAGTTTGATAACCTGCCTTACCCAGCTTCACTCTTAACGCCTCATTTTCAATCAATAGCGAAAGCTTTTCAATCCATTCTTCGTTTGTATTTGCCAAAAATCCATTAATTCCATTTTCAATTATTTCGGTATTTACTCCAACAGGCGACATAATTGTTGGAATTTCGAGCGACATATATTGAATACCTTTAAAACCGCATTTTCCTTTCGACCAGTTATC
>MEND01000112.1 GCA_001768975.1 Bacteroidetes bacterium GWA2_31_9
AAAAACTTACACATTATCAATAATTTTAATTTGTTCTTGCATTAATGCTAATTGCTTTTTGTTTTGTTCAATCTTAACCTTAAATTCTTCAATAAATTTGTCAGCATTTTTTGATTTAGAGAAAAATCCAATATTATTTTCTAAAAGAGCAATATCTGCTTCAAGCTGTTTCATGTTTTTTATTATTCGTTCTCTTTCGTCAGAAATTTTATATTTATTTAGTTGAGGTTTTTCTTTTAGATTGTCAATATGTTGCTTAAAAAAGAATGTTTCTTTTTTCTTTTTATCAATATTGAGTTTGTCGAATTGTTTATTAATTGCCTGACGGAATTCGTTTTGAATGCTATCTTTTACTTTAAATGGAACATGCCCAATATTTGTCCATTCTTTTTGAAATTCTTTTAGCTTATCTAAATTATCTTTTACATTTTCGACAGGAATATAGCCATTTACAGCACTAATTAATGCTTTTTTTAATTCCAAATTTGATTCAAGATTTTGCTCTAAGTTTTTAAAATAATCATCTTTCTTATTGAAAAAATAGTCGCATGCTGTTCTAAATCTTTTCCAAATATCATCAGATTGTTTCTTAGTAACATGTCCAGTGTTTTTCCATTCTCGTTGAAGCTTAATAAGTTCATTTGCTGTTTCTTTCCAATCTGTACTTTCCTTTAGTGATTCAGCTATTAAACAAATATCAATTTTCTTTTGTAAATTAATATTGTTCTGTTCTTTTAATGCATTAAAAAACTCTTTTTTTCTATTAAAAAATATATTACATGCTGCTCTGAAACGGTCAAATATCTTTTGATTTTGTTTCTTAGGAGCGTAACCAATTGTTCTCCAAAGGTTTTGTAATTCGATTATTCTATTTGTTATATCAGACCATTTTTTAGGACTATCAAACTTGTTTTCTGAAATTGATTCTATTTCAGTACAGATAGCTTCTTTTGCAATTAGATTTTGTTCTTGTTCTTCTTTTAAATTTAAATAATAATCTTGATGTTTTTTATTGATTTTTGTAGTTGCTTCTTTAAATCTTTGCCATATTTCTTCTTTCTGTTCTAACATCACTGGTCCAATTTCACGCCATTTAGTATGATAATCTTGAAGCAATTCGGCAGCTTTTCTAACAGATGATTCTAATAATAATTCTTCAGTTTTTTCACAAAGTTCTACTTTTAATTCAAGATTCTTTTTAAAATCTAAATCTCTAAGCTCTTTATTAATATTAACATAGCTATAGAAAACCTCGACCTGATGATTATAGCTTTCCCATAAATTTATCAATTCAGATTGAGGAACAGGACCTATTTCTTTCCATTTTTTTTGAATTTCTCGGAAATCCTGAAAAGTTTTATTTAAAGATTCTTCTTTATTTACAAGATTTTTAATTTCGTCAATAAGAGCATTTTTCTTTAATAAATTATCTTCCTTTTCAGTTTCAAACTTCTTAAGATGATTAAACCTTGCATCTTTAAACTGTTTATATACATCTTTAAATTTTACCTCAGTTTCGTCAGTAAAATCAAAACCTTCAACTTCTTCACCCTGATCAATTAATAGTTGCTTTTTGCTCTCATTTTCCTGACGATGTTTTTTATAAAAGATTGCTCTAATGTTTTCAATATCAGTCTTTATTGTCATAATGTTGTCAGTTTCGAGTAACTTTGTTAATGTTTCGAGCAACTCTTCTTTAGACATTTCATTATAAGCAACATGAATAGTTGAGGAATCTGTAATTGAGATTTCATCTGAAATAATTTCATCATCAAGTATTTCAGTTTCATCTTCATCATTACTTTCCAATAACTCTGTAATATCTATATCATCAGAAATTGAAGTTAAATCTTTGTTTTCTTGGATAGTAGATGTATCCGCATTACTAGGGTTTAAATCATTAGTATTAATATCATTAACACTCTCAATATTCTCCGAATTGTTTAAAATCTCCTCATTCATTCAATTAACCGTTTAGAAATAAGCCTACGAAAATACATAAATTACTAATAACACTCAAAGAAATTTGAAACTAATATATTTTTTATTGTTAAATTTTAATATGCTTGATTTATTCGTAAAATCATTTACAAAAACTTTTTTTTATACATCAAAAAATAATAAATTGCAGAATTATTAAAAAATAAAAGAAAATAACATGGATTTTACATTAGAACCAAAAGATCTAGAGATAATTGAAAGGTATAAAGATTTTACCAATAGAGTAATTATTCCAAACCGAATGAAATATGATGAGTTAGCTGAATTTCCTTGGGAGGTAGTTAAGCAGGCTTATAAAGAAAATTTAATGTGTGGTCCAGTACCAAAACAATATGGTGGACTTGGATATTCAATTTTTGAAGCTGGTTTAGCTTCTGAAGAAATGGGAGCTGGATGTGTTGGAATGGGAATTTGTATTGATGCTAATACATTAGCTTTAACTCCAATTATTCTTGCAGCAAGTGAAGAACAAAAGAAACGCTTTTTTGGTGAATTAATTGAAAAACAAGGCGTAGCATCATATTGTCTTACTGAGCCAAATGCTGGTTCCGATGTTCAAGGAATTAAAACTCAGGCAATAAGACATGGCGATAAATATGTTTTAAATGGACATAAGAGATTTATTACAAATGCTGAAGTAGCTACTTTTCATACAGTTTTTGCACTAACAAATCCTGAAAAAGGTTCAAGAAGTTTAACACCAATTGTAGTTCCTGCTGATAGTCCAGGTATTGAGATTAAACCAAGAATGCAAAAAATGGGACAACGTGCATCTGTTCAAAACGAAATTATTTTTCATGATGTAGAAGTTCCAGTTGAAAATAGATTAGGCGAAGAAGGTCATGGATTTTTATATGCAATGAAAACATTTGATCGTACTCGTTCTGGCGTTGCTTCGCTTGCAATTGGTGCTGCTAGAGCTGCTTATGAAATAGCTAGAGATTGGACAAAAACTAGAATTCAATTTGGAAAACCAATTGCTGCTAATCAAGCAATTGCATTTATGTTAGCTGATATGGCTGCTGATATAGAAATTTCAAGAACTATGGCTTGGCGTTCAGCTTGGGCTTATGATGCTGGTAAAAAAGAATGTTCGATTCTATCAGCAATTTCTAAATTGAAAGCTACTGATATGGCTATGAGAGTGACAACAGATGCTGTACAAGTTATGGGAGGAGAGGGTTATTCAAAAGATTATCCTGTTGAAAAAATGATGAGAGATGTTAAACTTTGTCAGATTTATGAAGGAACAAATCAGGTTCAAAGAATAGTTATTTCTAAAGGAATTTTGAAAATGTAATTATTTTTGAAAAAAATATTTTGATAAGACTATCGGAAACGATGGTCTTTTTTATTTAATATAAAATCTTTTAACCGATTTTATTTGAAATAGAAGTCCAGATAACGCAGTAAATAAAGCAACCGAACCTAATATAATTGCCAATCGCATCCAAGGCATATCATACATTTTTCGTTCTTCAACAAATATAAAAATTGTCCTTATCCATTCCATTGAACCAAGTATTAGAAGTATTTGAATAATTCTTGGAATCCATTTATTTTTAATGAAAAGAGTAAAAGGAATAAGCAAACATAAAATTGATAAAATCATAATTCCAGAACGAAAAAAATGTGCTGCTAATAAAAGAAAACTCAATATTACGGGTGATAATTTTAGGGAGATCATTGTTTGGTTTATTAGGTTATAAGGTTATAGGGTTATAGGGTTATAGGGTTATAGGGTTGATAGGTTTATGAGTTTAATGGTTAATTTTCTTAATTTCTTAATTTGCTATGTTTATAACTATAAGCAAAATAGATAACTAGCCCAATTACTAACCAAATCAAAAATCTAGTCCAGTTTGTAATTCCCAGCTCTGTCATAAGATACAAATTTGTTAAAAGTCCCAAAACAGGAATTAATGATAGATTTTTTGTCAATGAAAAATACATTATTATTATTGATGTAATAAGGAATATCAGCATTGGAATTTTATGTTGAAATACATTCCATTGTAATGTTTCAGATGAAATTGTAAAGAAATTGATAATGCTATCTTTCTGATAATAATATAGAATGCCAAAAGTAATAGCATAAATTATAGGCAAAAAGAACTTAGAATTTAAGTATGGAATTTTAAATTTTCCTGAATTTTCTTGTTTTTTTGTACTTAAAAATAATACTCCACCACATACTAACACAAATGCGAAAAGAGTTCCAATGCTTGTTAAATCTGTCATTTCAGTTAAGTTTGTAAACAAAGAAGGAACTGCAACCAAAAAACCTGTAACTATTGTTGAAAATCCTGGCGTTTTATATTTTGGATGAATGCTTGCAAATTTCTTAGGAAGAAGTCCATCACGGCTCATACTCATCCATATACGAGGTTGTCCGACTTGAAAAACCAACAAAACACTTGCCATTGCAATAATGGCACTAAATGCAACCAATCCTGAAATCCAAGGCAAATCAACTTTCTCAAAAACAAATGCTAGTGGGTCGCCTACTGCAAGATCTTTGTAGTTAACCATACCAGTTAGTACAAGGGTAATTAAAACGTATAATATTGTGCAAACAACAAGTGAAATAATCATTGCTTTGGGCAAATCTCTGCGTGGATTCTTACACTCTTCGGCAGTTGTCGAAATTGCATCAAAACCAATATATGCAAAGAAAACAGCAGAAACTCCTTTTAAAACTCCAGCCAAGCCGTTTGGTGCAAAAGGATGCCAATTTTCTGGTTTTACGTAAAAAGAACCAACAGCTATTACAACTAGTACAACTGCTAATTTCAATAAAACCATAATGTTTCCGGCAATTTTACTCTCTCTAATTCCTCTATAAATAAGAGCAGATATCATTGCAACAATCGAAAAAGCAGGAATATCAGCAATTATTCTTAATCCAAAAATTGAAGGAGCCGAAACCCATGCTTGATAGGCATTTAATAGATTATATGGCAAATCAGAAAGTGCAGTTCCATTGTGTAATAATGTTTCAGCCTCAGAAAAACCTCTTGAAGCTGATAAATAATCTGTTGTTAAATAATCTGGAATATGATAACCAAACCCTTCAATAAAACTAGTAAAGTAATCGCTCCACGAAATTGCAACAGCAATATTTCCGATAGAATATTCCATTAATAAATCCCAACCAATAATCCATGCAAATAATTCACCCAGTGAGGCATAAGTATATGTATATGCACTTCCACTTATAGGAATTCGAGATGCAAAATCGGCATAACACATTGCTGAAAAAGCACATGCCAAAGCTGTAAAAATAAATAAAACAGAAACAGCCGGACCGCCACTAGCACTGGCATTTCCTATTGTACTAAAAATTCCAGCTCCAATTATTGCAGCAATTGCTAAAGCTGTTAAATCAACTAATCTAAGGTTTTTAGTTAGCTGGAAATGAGACTCATTTGTGGAATCTTTAAGTATTTTATCAATACTTTTCTTGCGAAATAAACTACTTAAATTCAAAACCGAAAAAATTAAAAAATTCAGTTAAAGATAAATAAAAATTCAAATTCCCAAATTTCAAAGTCCTAAATAAAAAAATGGCTGTTTAATAGCATTGTTATTAATTGCTAATAAAAAAATACTATTTTTGGTGAAAATGTAACTAATTCTTTATTATTATGGATAATAATTTACAAATTGATAGTTTTGATACTAAAATATTAAAATTTGTAACCAAAAATGCGAGAATCCCTTTTCTTGAAGTTGCTCGTGAATGTAACGTAACTGGAGCAGCTATTCATCAAAGAATGCAAAAGCTTTTAGATGCTGGAATTTTAAGCGGTTCTCAATTTAATTTAAATCCAAAAGGTCTAGGATATTTAACGTGTGCTTTTATTGGAATTCAGGTAAATCTCTCATCTACAAGTACTCATCAGGAAGTTTTTAGAAGAATTCAGGAAATTCCTGAAATTGTTGAATGTCACCATATTTCTGGCAAATATTCATTATTTGTTAAGGTTTATACTAAAAATAATGAACATTTAAAAAGAGTAATTGTTGAGCAAATTCAAGCAATTCCTGCAGTTACAAATACAGAAACTTTTATTTCTTTGGAGGAAGGCTTTACTAGGCAGGTTCCTGTGGATTGATTTATTTTAAAATTTGAATATACAAAGAAATTTTGTATATTTATTAAATAATTTATTTCAATTAATAAGCCATTTTTGTTATGAAATATTTAATTAATTTATTAATTTTTAATTTGTTCATATTTTTTAATCTGTTTTCTCAAGATTTAATTTTTTTGAGTAATGATACAATTAAATGTAAAATATTAGAGGATAG
>MEND01000113.1 GCA_001768975.1 Bacteroidetes bacterium GWA2_31_9
ATCAAAGAATATATGCTCTTAACCAAAAAAATTTATTGTTATTAATTGATAATAAGTATGAAGTTGCAAATACAAAAGGACAATCAATAATAGTAACTTTTAATGAGGAATCAATTAGTTACGATAAAGGAATTATTTCAGTTGTTAGTCAAACCGACACTAAGCTATATAATACCGATGGACTAGAAATCACAAACAACTCCGAATACAAATGGGAAATCTCACCAGACATTACTGCCGTACATAACCAGTTTTCAATAACAGATGGAAAATATATTAATGATGCTCAATGGAAATTGATTGTAAATAACTCTAAATCACCTTTTGAGCTTTTTGCTGATTCTATTACAACTTATTCAAATTGCCTTATTGCATACTCATCTAAAGGAAGTTACTTGATTTCTTTTAAAGGAAATATTGCCGGACCTTATGATGGAATAATTCAGCCATCATCATATATAAAAGACAATTGGTTTGAAGTTAATCAGGGTGGAATTCTAAAAACTGCATTAAATAGTAGTGGCGACACTATTTATACGGAAGATTGGGAGACAGGCATGAATGTCATGACCGTTGATATGATTGACTGGAAATATTTTGAAGGAGGTAAAACTGGAATAGTTGATGAAAATGCGAATGTATTAATTGAACCTTTATATGATAAACTAAAAGTTGTTACTGAATTCGTAAGAAATAGTATTTACACTGGTGAAAATGAAGAAATAGCGTTCAAAGTAGTTGATTTATCACAACCAGATTACACAAATTCAAATTATGAAACTTTGTTGTCGAGAGAATTCCCCGCAGAAATCTATAAAAATGATTCTGCAGGATTTGACTTCTGGGGACAGAAAAATAAAATTTTGCTTAAAGCTGATACAATAGAATCCTATTATCCGATTTATTTGGCTAAAGATAACAAAACTGGAATCAAACACACAATCTCAAACGTTGGAGTAAGCAAACCTTTTGATCATATTATGAGATTTGGTGCTGAAGATGAAATTCCTTTTTTTCTTGTAAACATCGGCGGAATTTGCGATACTATAAAAATAGACAAAAGAGATAGTCTGTATGTTGAAGATCCTGAATTATTTGAAATGCGACTGGTAATCTCAGAATACACATTGGAATATCCGTATTTTAAAAGTGGGAAATTTTATTTTTTATCAGACGATGGGCAGTTTATAAATCAAAATCCTTATGATAATGTTAAAGTTAAAGTATATATGGATAGATTAGAGTTAAATTCTGAGAACGGTTATTATGAATATAAAGATATTTCTGATAGCAAATCATTGATTCAAGATGATGCACTAATTAGTGTAAATGAACCAATTCAAGTTAAAATTGGAAATAAATGGGGACTAATAAATAAAGCTTGTGAGGAGATTCTCCCAGCAAAATATGATTCCATAAAATGGGAAAACAATCAATTTTTGGTATTTGAATCAAATAGCGTTTATTCGCTAGATAGTGCTATGAATCCGGTTTTTATCTCTAATTTTTCATCAATACCCCAAAAAAATATTAAAATAGAAATTTCTGATAAATCCAATAATTATATTTCTCCTATGTATTTAACTTGTCAATCATGTTCAATTGATACTATTTTTTATTATTACACAAATTTTGATGTTTATGATGAAGAAATAGGAGGCTTTATGTCTAAAGATTTTAAACTAGCTAAGTTAATATTTAGAGGTAATAAAATTGGTTTAATTGATAGCTGGGGAATGGAAAGATTAACTAATGAATATGAATCTATTAATTTTTTATTTAAAAAGACTGAAGGATTCCGTTATTATTCAGATGAAAGTATTCCATATTATGAATACTCTTTATCAGACACAACTGGCTATGAGAATGTTGGAGAAGTTGGTAATGGTCCTGTTTTTATTAAAGTCAAAAAGAATGGATTTTGGGGTTTGGCTAATTTAAAAGGAGAATTGATTGCCCCAATAGAATATTCTTCAATAAAAATATCAGCAATTTCAAATAATATTAATTTCATCTTAACTAAACAAGATGGTACTGAGATAAAAATTGATCAAAATGGGAAACCTACTGAATAAATAATTTTATCAATTATGGCTTTAAAGTTAATTTCATCATTTTACTAAGTTTTTCGCTGTACGAACGACCAATTATTATGTTTGGAGAAATAATGCTAAATTCAGCAGGCCAAATTTGAACATCTTTTTCTCTGATATCAAATAGTTTTCCTTTAGTTAAATTGCCATTATTATCAAGCTTGCAAACCGTAAGAAATCCACCAAATCCATCCTGATGTTCGGCAGGGGCTTTATCTGAAGTTAAATTAAGATTTTTTAAATTATCAAGATATAAAAAATAATTATCTCCTTCGTAATTGAAGTTTAAGAAAGACATTCCTCCTCTGCCGTTGACTCCAACTTGATTTTTCGGAATTTTCTTAACCCATTCAATATCTCCAAGTGGATCAATTTTCATAATATAAACATCACCATAATAGTGTTTATATGTAGTTGTTGAAGAGGTTTGACCGTTGCCAGAAGAGTAAGTTCTTGTTATTACTTTGAGCAAATATTGTTCACCAATAAACATTGTACTACCATCTTTATTCAAAACAATTTTTCGTAATTCAAGGTTTGAAACTTCTGCTTCTGCATTTTTATCTTCTTTCTCAATTTTATTTTGAGTTCTACTTTTTTCAAATTCTTTAAGTGTTTCGGCAGGAAATTCGTAAAACCCTTTATTCATGACTGATAGCTCATTGGTGTCGCCTATTTTGACCATAAAAGCCCCATCAGTACTATTTGATTTTTTATCTGATCTGTAATAACCTGCACAAATCATTTGTCCTTGCAGATTTTCAGTAATTGACACATCATTAACGAACTTATTATCTAATTTGATTTGTATTTGTTTAATATCTGTTATGCCTTTTTCTATTTTAAATACTTCATAATGATAATTTGGAGCATCATTTTTTGACTCTCTTTTTTCGCCTTCATAAACTTTACAAAGCATATAAGCATTTCCTTTTGTATCGACACAAAAATCTGAATTATCCATCATTGTTTCAGTGTATGGCATTTTGAATTCATTATTCCATACAACATTAAAATTTTTATCAAAAACATAAAAACCATATATATCCTTATTTATAGCATCTCTTTTTTCAACAGGAATCTTTTTATATGTAACCAAAAGTTTTGTACTATCAATGGAGAATTTAAAATTGTACTTATTCGCTTTTTCAACAGAAAAACGACTTGTTTGGATATATTCACCAACAATTTTATCGGCTTCTATCAACATTTGTGCAGTACCACTTAAAGAGCCTTTTATAATGTCGATTTGTTGTACAAACAACTGTTCTTTTTTTCGAGGTTTGTCCCAAATAGAATAAAACATATAGAATTTGCCTTTATGCATTGTAAATAAATCGGCAATAAATCCTGATGGCATTTTTGTTATATCAATGTTATCTTGCTTTGTTAGTGCTAATTTTGTAGGATCGAAACGTTGTATAATCATTTCTTTTTCTGGTTTCATACTGATTTGAACAATACCATCGTTCATGTTTCCAAAGTATCCTTTGTCTTCATATTTTTTTGGTATTTCGTATGGAGCTCCCCAAACAACTTTAAAGTCACTTGCTACGCTTTTGCTTTGTGTATATACAAAACTAGATGCTAATAAAAATAATGAAATGCTTAATAAAATATTTTTCATAGTAGATATAAGATTTGTTTATTATGCAAATAAACAAATTTTAAAATACATATAATATATGTACAATATTTTTTTTTAATAAAAAATATGTAACGTTCTCTATTTTAGCAATTAAAAAACCGATGGGTTAACTCATCGGTTTATAAGCTTCTTTATATATTGGACATCTTTCCAAAATAAAATAATTATTAACCTCGACATTTATGTCAATGTCATTAAGTTAAGCCCGAAGGGCTTTAATATGAATTACCTACGGTGAAATCGTGGGTGGTCAATCCGATGGTTGCAAACCCTGAAAGGGTTTAATTTACAGCAGTTCAACCCTTTCAGGGTTGTAGTATCATACTTTTTAATAACCCCCAATGAAATTGGGGGTTATTAAAATTCAAGTCCTATCGGACTTGTAGCTTAATTTAATGACATTTATGATGCGGTTAATCAAAATAGAAAATCTATTATTAATTAGGAAAGATGTCTATTAGAAGTTATTTTGTTTTTTTCCAAAGCATGATTAACTCACAAAAGTGGTATTCAAAAAGTCATTAAACGGCTTCATTGCTTTAAATATTTCGATTGTATTTTTTAGTGCGCTTTTATCTGTCAAAAAGTTGTCTTTTACTTCGTGAAGTACAGTAAAATCTTTAAATTTTAAATAGTCGGCTCCTGCAAAATCTTTTGGAAAACCTTTTGGTATAAGTGTAGTTTTTGAACCTGAAATTGTTTTGAAATATTTCACAAAATTCTTTTCTGAAATTACTTTTAAAAATTCTTCATAATTATAATAAACTTCATCTCTAATGTTTTTTAAAATAGGCGGTTGTGGCATATAAATACCTCCTCCCAAAAAGCAAGCTCCCGGTTCAATATGTATATAATATCCTGCCATTCCACTTTTCTTTCCTCCTGGAACAAAAAATGCTCCCATGTTGGTTTTGTATGGAAGCTTATCTTTCGAAAATCTAACGTCTTTGTAAATTCTAAAAACACAATCTTTGGGCTTCAGAATACTAACTTTAGGTTCAAATATCGACACTTCATTAATTAGTTCTGAAACTATTTTTTCAAAATCTGATTTTAGTTTTTCGTATTGAGGTTTATTTTCGGTAAACCATATTTTGTCGTTGTTCGCTTTTAATCCGCTTAGGAAATCAAAATATTGCTGGGTTATCATATAGTTTGAGGTTTCACGTTTGAAGTTAATTTTCAAAATCGGTTTTAAAAGGTTTTGAATATTTTGGTTTGAGCATTTTCCAAATTATTTTATCAATCGGCTTTTTGTCGAGCATTGCAAACAAAATTGAGGAATTTTTTTGAGAATTAAAATACAATGCAGTTTCTTTTCTGGTTTCAAGTTCTTTGTAAACTGATTTACTTTGAGCAAGTATTTCATCAAATTTATTTTTCAGTTCAAATTGCGTTTTCTTAACCCAATTGTAAAATTCGTCAGGGACTTTTGCCAATAGTTCTTCAAATGATTTTCCTTCTGACAAATATTCCCAAATTGCTACATTTGAAACACCGGTTATTATACGATGTAATCGAATATATTCGGCAAACTTTACTTTTACTCTAAAACCATTTTGAAAACGAATTACAAAGCCTTCTTTGTTTTCTTCTTCAAGCGATTTAAGTTGTTGTATATCATTTATCCCGTCATATTTTTTTACAATCTGAAAACCAATATCTTCAATGCTTTCGGCTTCGGTTTCGTTGTCGATTATGGTAATTAATATTATGTCGTCGGTTGTACCATAATCAATTACTATTCTGTTTTCGGGATAAATAATTTCAAATAGGTATGTTTTATTTTTATTTAATTTTGAAAATGTATGGCTATATTTTTTGTAAAGTATGTCGGTTGCATGTTTTGCCTGTTCGCTTTCAAAACTTCCACGAGATGCAATAAATGGTTTATCATTTATCCAATATAAAATTCCAAGTGAACCATCTAGTTTTTCAAATACATCAAACTGAAGTTGCGGTATTTCACTGGGTTGATGTTCTTCTAAGTTAAAAAATTTGCTGAAAGGTTTTGCAACAACATTCTGTTCTGAATCTAATATTAAACCACGAGTTTGTAAGGTAATTTCGTTCCAAAGTTTATCGAATTGTACTTTTGGTGTATAGTTATAAATAAATAAATCGGCTTCGGAGTGTTTTTGCTCCGAAACTAACTTATTGTTTATCATTTCTTGTAATTTTATTTTATCAATTTTCATCTTTGAACACAGATAAATTCTTTTTTTTAAAGGATTTACATGATTTTTTTGACACTGATTCATATATTTTTAGTAAGCTCAAACTGATTTCAGCGTTCTTAAAATATTAGCCCATAGAGCTTGTCCCGAATTAACTTCGGGAGCTTCAATGTCAATAAAATACAATATATAAATAAATTTTGTCCGTAGGACATTAACAAAAATTCAAATATTCCAAACATTAAACCCCCAGCTATAACAATGTATATTCCCTATGGGAAAAAAACTGCATTGTTGCTTGTGTTTTTATTGTCATTTATGCCCTACGGGCAATTTTTTAATTATATTCATTCAGATTTTTTGAAAACAAATTGAACTTACTAATTTTATTTGCCACTAAGAAACTAAGACACTAAGTTAACAATTTAACCATTGAGTTTTTTCTTTATGCTTTTCTCCTAAATGGTTTTCTATTTCCTTTACTTTTAAAATTTGGCTTTCGGTGTTTTGTAGCATTTGGATTATATTCAGGAGTTTCTCCAAATTCTTCTGGAATTTTAACTTTAACCACGTCTTTACAAATAAGTCGTTCAATATCGGCAAATCTTTTTTGGTCGTCCTCGTTAATTAATGTAATTGCCTGACCATCGTTTTCGGCTCTTGCAGTACGCCCTATTCGATGAACATAATCTTCGCCATCGTTTGGTACATCGAAGTTAATAATTAGGTCAATGTCTTCAATATCAATTCCTCTCGAAAGAATGTCGGTAGCAACTAAAATATTTAATTTTCGATTTTTAAAATCAAGCAAAACCTGTTCTCTTACATTTTGCTCTAAATCGGAATGAATTTCGCTTACCAATAAATTTGCTCTTTTTAACTCTCGTGCCAAATCTTTAACAGTATTTTTTTTAGAACAAAAAACAATAACGCTTCTTAACTTTTTCTGCACTAAAATGTGCTTTATTAAAGGAATTTTCTGACCATTATAAACAACATAAGCTTCCTGAATAATTTTTTCGGGAGGCTTTGAAAGTGCAATATTTATTTCTTTTGGATTTGTTAATATTTTTCGGGCTAATTCTCTAATTTTATGAGGCATAGTTGCCGAAAACAGCAAGTTTTGTCGTTTTTTTGGCATAAATGAAATTATTTTCATTATGTCGTCATAAAATCCCATATCTAACATTCTATCAGCCTCATCTAAAATCAGATATTTTAAATTCGCAGTTTTTACATATCCCATATTTAAATGCGAAATCATTCTGCCTGGGGTGCAAATTGCAACGTCAACTCCAGCAGACAAAGAGTTTTGTTCTTGAGCAAACGATGCCCCATCTCCACCGCCATAAACTGCAATTGAGCCAACTTCGGTAAAGTAAGCAAGTCCTTGCATTTGCTGGTCAATTTGAACAGCAAGCTCGCGAGTAGGAACAATAATCATTGCCTTTATTTGTCCATCATCCTTTTCTGCCATTATTTTATTAATAATTGGAAGTAAAAAAGCGGCTGTTTTTCCTGTTCCTGTTTGTGCCGATGCAATTACATCGTGTCCTTTAAGTATAAGTGGAATAACCATTTCCTGAATTGGTGTTGCTGTTGTAAAACCAATTGAATCTATCCCATCAAGTATTTTGTTGTCGAGTCCGAATTCTGAAAAATTCATTTAAAGTGAAAAATTAATTTATAATATTTTATTTAGATACCATCTGTAAACGCCAAAGCAGACACGAATTTCACGAATTATCACGAACAATTTAGTGTAAATTAGTGAAATTAGTGTCAAAAAAGACTTTGTAGATGGACACTAATTAATTTTGTAAAGATAGATATTAAAAATTCAGTTTAAAATTTGTTTTTTGATAACTAAATGACAATACTGTTAAATTGCTAAATTGTTTGTTTTGGTAAACAATATTTCATGTGTTCATAATTTTATTAGACAATGATTTATTAGGATTGGTATGATTTTTTTTGCCACAGATTGCACAGATTTGCTTCACAGATTTTATCTTAAAAT
>MEND01000114.1 GCA_001768975.1 Bacteroidetes bacterium GWA2_31_9
AGGTCAAACAACAAAGTATTTATAGAAGGCAAAAAATATTATCTACACACTGTAAGTAAAGGCGAAACTTTATATTCAATAGCAAAAGCCTATAATCTTGAAACTAAGGATATAGCAATTGAAAATCCAGAAGTATTTGAAGGAATTAGACCAAGTCAAAATCTTAAAATCCCTATTATATCTGGGAAAAATAGTACTATTGAAGAAATTTTATCAGAAGGAAAATATAAAATTCATAAAGTTGAAAAAGGACAAACCTTTTATTCAATCTCAAAGCTATACAATATTGATGTAAACGAATTAGTTAGCCTTAACAAAGATGCAAAAGACGGTTTAAAAATTGACCAACTTTTAAAAATCCCAAATCCTGAAATTATAGAAGTTCAAACTGAATCAGCAAATATCAAAAACGATGAAAACATTGTTCAAGACAACGATTTTATTTATTATTCAGTAAAAAAGAAACAAACTCTATATTCAATTTCAAAAGAATATGATACTGATATTGAGGTAATTATCAAGCATAATCCAGAGCTTGAAAAAGAAGGTCTCAAAGAAGGTCAAATAGTTAAAATTCCAAAAATTAGATACGAAGATTTTGAAAAGCCAATTATTGCAATAGAAAAAAAGGATTCAATAGTAAAAGCCGACACTACTAATATTGAGAATATAATTTCAAATGCATTAAATAATATTCCATCAATTACATCTAAGTATTCATGCGATTCTATTCAAAAAACAACAAATAAAAAAGTAATAAAAATAGGTTTATTAATTCCTATATTTACCAATATCAATACATTAGTTGATATTGAAAAAGCAGTACAAAACGAACAAGGGTTTTATCCACACACTCATTTTCTTGATTTTTACGAAGGAGCATTATTAGCAATTGATACTTTAAGAAAACAAAACATATCTGTTGAGCTTTATGTATTTGACAGT
The DNA here is from genome assembly GCA_001768975.1 of Bacteroidetes bacterium GWA2_31_9. Taxonomy (GTDB): domain Bacteria; phylum Bacteroidota; class Bacteroidia; order Bacteroidales; family GWF2-33-38; genus GWA2-31-9. The sequence continues at coordinate 946 of MEND01000114.1, forward strand.
AAAAATGATACAGCAACAATAAAAAAAATACTAGAAAATAATGAATTAAAGCAAGTTGACTTAATTATTGGCACTTTTTATCATCAATTTCTTGATTTTGTTTCTGAGTTTGGGAAAAAATATAACATCCCAATTGTATCTCCTTTAAATTCTAAAGATTCATTCAATGAGTCAAATCACAACACATATACTTATATTCCAGACTTTAACACTCAAATAAATTTATTTTCGAGTATAATTGCAGACAAATATTCTGACAAAAATATTATTTGTATTTGTTCAGATACAATTAATGAATTAGATATTATTAAATCATTTAAATCTATCATTTTAAAAGATTCTTTAACAAAAAAGATTTCTTTCAATATTGTAAATTACATCAAAAAAGAATTTGCTACTGTTGAAAAATTATTAAAAACAGATAATGAAAATATAATTTTTATACCTTCAACAGATCAGGCATTTGTAACAAATATAGTAACTAAGCTAAGCCTAAAAGCCGAAAGAATCCCCATTACTCTTATTGGATTACCAGTTTGGAGAAAATACGACAATATTGAACTCGATTATTTACATAAATTGAAGTTTCACACATTTACAAATGCATTTGTTGATTATAATGATATTGCTACAATTAATATGATAAAAGAATATCGTTTTATGTTTAAATCAGAGCCTTCAAATCCATATAGTTTTATGGCTTACGATATTGTAAATATATTTGCAAAAGCAATTAATAATTATGATAAGAATTTTTATTCATGTGTCAATTCTGTTAATTACAATCCTATAATGGGACCTTATAAGTTTGTTTCAAATAATGACAATAATGGTTTCATTAATAATTCAATATCGGTAATTAAATACGATACCGATTATAATATTATTCGGATAAATAATAATAACTAGCTTTTTTAATCAAATTTTTCTTAAAAAAATTTTATGCTTATATAAATAGTCATATTTTTATAAGCTAAATATAAAATTTTGTACCATGAGAAAAATTTACTTTTTAATTATTGCATTAGTTTGCTTTACGGGATACATATTTGCCCAAAATAGTATCGGAGGTATTCCTCCTAGTTTTAACCAATTAACTGAAAACCGAATATCCTTTGATATTAGGGATATTCCTCAACCAGATATGGCAAAGATTGCTCAAGAAGATGACGTTGATGTTAAATCAGGAAACTTCTATAGAATTGGACGTTCAGTTCCTGTAAATTTAGACATGAATACTGCTGGAACATGGACAAATCTTCCAGAAGGCGGAAAAATCTGGAGACTTAAATTATCGTGTAATGGTGCAGAAGGAATATCTGTTTATTATAATAATTTTTATATTCCTAGAAATGGTAAATTATTCATTTATAATGAATCAAAAACTCAAATTTTAGGAGCTTATACAAGTGAAAACAATACTGATAACGGCATTTTTGCAAACGAAATAGTAGAAGGTCAAACAGTTACTTTAGAGTATTATCAATCATCTGTTAGAAGTATTGAAAAACCTATTATCAGTATTTCTGAAATTGGTTATATTTATCGTGGTACACATTTCTTATTCAAAGAGTTAAGAGCTTTTGGAGATGCTGCAACTTGTCATCCAAACATTAATTGTAGCCCTGAAGGCGACAATTGGCAAGACGAAAAGAAAGGTGTAGCAAGAATATTTTTAACCGCAGCCGGAAGCCAAGGTTGGTGTTCAGGTTCTGTTATTAATAATACTGCTTTAGATTGTAAAAAATATTTTTTAACTGCTGATCACTGTGGTGAAGGAGCAACAACAACTGAGCTTAATCAATGGGTATTTTATTTTAATTACGAAGCAAGTGGTTGTACTACTCCTGTTTCATCTCCATCTTATAAATCAATGGTTGGTTGTACATTAAAAGCAAATGGTGGAAGTGGAGGAAGTACTGGTTCTGACTTCTTTCTTGTTGAATTAAAAACAGCAAGTTGGCCAACTGGATTTGTTCCATATTATAATGGTTGGAATAGAAATACTTCAGCTACAGCTGGTGGAGTTAGTATTCATCATCCAATGGGAGATATTAAAAAGATTTCTACATTTAATGGCACACCCGTTAGTTCAACTTGGGGTTCTGCAGCAGGAAGTCATTGGAGAATTTCTTGGACTTCTACAACAAATGGTACTGGAGTAACTGAAGGAGGTTCTTCTGGTTCACCATTATTTGATAGTAATGGTAGAATTATTGGAGATTTAACTGGTGGCGGTTCATATTGTACTGCAACTACTCAACCTGATTATTATGGTAAATTTTCATATTCATGGCAATCAAATGGAACAACATCTGCTACTCAGTTAAAACCTTGGTTAGATCCTAGTAATTCTGGTGTTATGACTTTAGATGGAATTTATTCACCATGCTCGCCTCAAAATAATCCTCCAGTTGCTGATTTTACAGCTAATACAACTTCTATTGTTGCAGGTGGTTCTGTAACTTTTACTGATTTATCGACTAATACTCCAACAAGCTGGTTATGGACATTAACAGGTGGAACTCCTTCGACTTCATCGTCACAAAATCCTACAATTGTATATAGTACTGCAGGAACTTACAATGTCAGTTTAAAAGCAACTAATGCTTATGGAAATAATACGGCTACAAAAACTGCTTATATTACAGTATTACCTCAAGGAAGTGCAACTTGTGATACTTTAACTAATTTCTCAGGTACTCCTGCAGTATATGGAATCCAAAGTCCTGAAAGTGGATATATGACTGGAAACAATAGCTATGGTGATAAATCAAAAGCGGAATATTTTGCTAGTTACGCACCTTATACTAAAATTGACAAGTTCTTAGTATATTTTGGAGTTGCATCTGGTGGATCTTCAAATGTTACTTTTAATATTTTAAATCAATCAGGTTCTGCACCCGGTTCAGTTATTGCAACAGCAACTGTTTCATTAACAACAATTAAAACAAATACAACAGGAAACCTTCCAACAGAAATTGATTTTGTACCTGATGTAACTATTCCTGGACCTTTTTATTTTGAGGTTGTTTTACCCACTACAGCCGGTGATACTGTTGCTATTATTTCAAACACAGATGGAGATGCAACTGCAAACACAAGTTGGGAAAAATGGAGTGATAACACATGGCATGACTTTACAAGTGCTTGGGGAGTTGATTTAAATCTTGCTATTTCTGTGATTGCATGTACTGATGGTGCTGCAGGCACAGCTCCTGTTGCTAATTTTTCAGGAACTCCTACTTCTGTATCCGAAGGTGGCACTGTTGCATTTACAGATTTATCAACTAATATTCCTACTAGTTGGAGCTGGGCATTTGCAGGTGGTACACCAGCAACTTCTTCATTACAAAGCCCATCAATTGTGTATAGTACTGCTGGAACATACAATGTTTCTTTAACAGCAACTAATGCTTATGGAAACAATTTAATGACAAAAACAGCCTATATTACAGTTACTCAAGCAACAACTCCTACAACTTGTGATACAATTACAAACTTCGCAGGAACTCCTGCAATTTATGGAATTCAAAGTCCTGAAAGTGGATATATGACTGGAAACAATTCTTATGGTGATAAATCAAAAGCAGAATACTTTGCTAGTTACGCACCTTATACAAAGATTGACCAATTCTTAGTTTTCTTTGGAGCTGCAACTGGAACTACTGGCAATGTTACATTTAATCTAGTAAACCAATCAGGAAATGCACCTGGAACTGTTTTTGGTACTACAACTGTTCCCCTTTCGACTATTGTTACTAACACCACTGGAAGTTTACCAACAGCTGTTGATTTTAACCCTGATGTAACTATTCCAGGACCTTTCTATTTTGAGGTAGTTTTACCAACTTCGGCTGGTGATACTGTTGCTATTATTTCAAACACTGATGGAGATGCAACAGCAAACACAAGTTGGGAGAAATGGAGTGATAATACATGGCACGACTTTACAAGTGCTTGGGGAGTTGATTTAAATCTTGCAATTTATGCTGTTTTATGTCCTAATTCAGTTGATGTAGTTAATGCTATTAATGAAAATAGTATTACAGTTTATCCAAATCCAACTACAGGAGATATTTATATTAATATGAACAATGTGAATAGTGGTAAAGTCTCTATTCATGTATATGATGTACTTGGAAATCTTGTAATATTAAATGATAATCAAGTTTTTGAAAATAACTCAACATCACTAAATATGAGTAATTTATCAAGCGGTTTATATTTTATGAATATTAATATTGATGGTAAGACTCTTACTAAGAGAATTTCTTTACAGAAGTAAATAATTTTTTTATTAAAAAGAGGGATGTGAAGTTTTGCATCCCTCTTTTGTATTACTCAACCAACCTGAGAACATTAGCTTCAATAGAATATAAAATTAAAAAATGTTTTATTGAACTGTTACAATAATTAAAAACTAAAAATCATTTATTAAAAAAATTATGTACACTATAATAATATCTGACGATAAAAGCATACAAGCTCAAAAACTGCTAATGTTCTTAAAATCGTTAACACAAACAGCAGACTATAACTTTCTTCAAATAATAGAAGAAAAAAACTTTGATGTAAGTAAAGAAACTAAAAATGAATTAGATTTTCGATATAAACATTTTTTAAAACACTATAATGAATATTCTGACTGGGACGATATTAAGCAAAAATATCTAAAACAATGAATATTAAATTATCGCCATTTGCCGAGCAAGATTTAGATGAAAGTAAGGAATATTATGATCAACAAAAAATTGGCTTGGGCGATGAATTTATTAGCGAAATTGTTGAAAAGTTTGAGCTTATAAAACAAAACCCTAAGCAATTTCCAATACAATATAAAAAAATGCAAAAAGCAACATTAGACCGTTTTTCTTTTGGAATTTTTTACATTGTAAAAAACTTGACAATATATGTTTTGGGTATATTTCACTCTAGTCGCAATCCAAAAACAATGAAGGATAGGTATAAAACACAGGGTTAATATTTGAAGGCAATGAATTGAATGACTTTTAACTTTTCAATATTTTCCGACAATAATGTAAAAAAAAATCCCTTGCTTAGGAAAAAATCTATGAAGAAAATTAGTGTAATTCGTGTCAGAAAAAAATCATAATAATCAGTGTTCACACTGTTAGATAGCTAAGTTAAAAAACGAATATAAAAATAAAGATATTATCTAACAGGGTAAATCAGCGTCAAAAAAAGCGTTTAATAATAATTATAAACAAATG
>MEND01000115.1:0-6225 GCA_001768975.1 Bacteroidetes bacterium GWA2_31_9
GCAACAGCAATTGGAGGAAAAGTAAATCAAGTAGTTATTGATGTTGATAGTAAAGAAGAAGCTAACTTTTTAGCATTATTAAAACCCGACCTTACAAAAACCACAGTATTGATTTTTAATGCAAAAGGTCAATATGTCGGAACTCTTGAAAGTACAGCTAAATCAGATGAAATTGTAAAAGCTGTAAACAAAAAAGTTGGTGGATGTGCTCCAGGGAGTTGTGGAAGTGGTAAAAAATGTTAATACAATACACTTAAAATGAACTTATTAAAATTAGTGTGGATTGAGCTTTGGAATAAAAAGTCTCAACTCATTTCAAGTTTAATGGCAATTGTAATAGGTATTGGTGTTATTGTTGGCATTCGTACTATAAATGTATATTCCGAAAAAGCTGTTGCAATAAAATTAGACAATCTTGGTGCAAATATTCTTGTATTGCCACAGGCTGCAAGTATCGACGATTATTATACTTCAGACATCGATGCTCCTACTATTCCAATGGAATATGTCGAGAGAATTCTTACATCTGATATTAAGGGAGTTGATAATATGTCGCCAAAGCTTACAAGGCGAATTACTTTAGATAACAAAAAATATGTATTAACCGGAATTCAGCCAAAAGATGAAATAGCTTCAAAACCACTTTGGCAAACAACTGGATTTGGGAAAGAATTAGAAGCAAGTTGTGCTCCTTCATCAGACGAAAATACAAGTCATGGTTATGAAGATGAAAAGCTGAAACGAAAAGCTGTTGATACTCTCGATTATTCTGAATGTTTATTAGGTTTTCAGGTTGCAAAAGCACTAAATTTAAAAGAAAAAGAAATACTAAAAATTCAAGATAAAGAATTTATAGTTGCAAAACTTCTTGACGAAACCGGAACAGTTGATGATGACCGTATTTTTGTAAACCTGCGAGCTGCTCAAGATATTTTTGGAATCCCTGACCAAATAAGTGCAATTGAAATTATGGGTTGTTGCAATGCTATATCTGATGGCTTATTAGGCAGATTAAGAAATATTTTGCCAGATACAAGAATTACAACCATTAATCAAATTGTTTCTACTCAAATTGAAACAAATAAAATGATGAATAAAACATCAGTAATTTTTTTGATAATAATTCTTTTTGTTGGTAGCATTTCTATTGGAAATTATATGTGGGCAAATGTAAACGAACGCCGTAAAGAAATCGGAATTTTGCGAATGATAGGAACATTGAAAAGCGAAATATATAAAATACTTTTACTGAAAGCCATTATTTTAGGGCTGATTGGAGGAATACTTGGATATTTATTGGGAACTATTTCAGCATATTATATGGGACCTGTTTTTGCTCAGATTCAGGTTTCAGCAATTCCAATATTTATTTTATGGGCTGTTTTAATTTCAATCGGAATATCAATTTTAGGTTCTTTACTTCCAGCTTATTTTGCAGCCAAAATAGAACCTTTTTCTAATATGCAGGAGGAATGAAATATTCAAAGAACCAAATTCCAAGATTCAAATTCCAAATTCCAAAGAGCCTTGTAATCAAAATTTTATTTATTGAACCTTAGAGCTTTAGGAAATTTTAATTAATACACCAACGCAAAGTATATGAATATTATTACCACACAAAATCTCTCAAAAGCTTATCATCACAAAGATGGTGTTGTAGATGCAATAAAAAACATTTCACTATCAGTTGAAAAAGGCAGTTTTGTAACAATTACAGGTCCTTCGGGTTCAGGAAAAACCACACTGTTGCTAACTTTGGCAGGATTAATCCGCCCCACATCAGGCTCATTCAGTTTTCTTGAAAAAGAATTAACCCACGTTGCAGATAGCGAACTTGCACATTTCCGCAGAAAAAATGTTGGTTTTATTATGCAGAGTTTTGCACTTATACCCTATTTAACATGTATTCAAAATGTTATGATGCCTTTGTCTTTAAACAAAGTTGATAATGCCAAACAAAAATCCATCGCAAAAGAAGTACTAGCAAATGTTGGATTAGAAAACAGAATGAATCATTTACCTCGTGAGCTTTCGGCAGGTCAACAACAACGGGTTGCAATAGCTAGAGCCTTAATAAATTCACCATCAGTAATTTTTGCCGACGAACCAACCGGAAATTTAGACCCATCACTATCAATTGAGATACTCAATTTTTTAAAAAGCATCAACAAGGAAAAAAATATTACTATTGTTATGGTAACTCATAGCCCTATTGCTGCTGAGTATGGCAATGTAAAAATCCACTTAAATAATGGACAAATAAGTTCAATGATAAATTTGAATTAAACTTTAATTGGAAATATGATTAATAATAAATATTCAAGAGAATGATTATAAAGAAAAGACTAGCCACAGATTTACTCATAAATTGTTTATTAATAAAAGCATTCGTGAGTCGCTTCGCTAAGTTCACAAATTAACACAGATTTAAAACAACCAAAGGTTGTTTAATCTGTGTTAATTCTAAGAAAAAAATCTGTGAAAAGAATCTGTGAAAATCTGTGAAATCTGTGGCAAAAGAAATCATAAATATCAGTGTTCACCCTGTTAGATAGCTAAGTTAAAAAACGAATATAAAAATGAAGATATTATCTAACAGGGTAAATCAGCGTCCAAAAAAAAATTATAAACAAATGAAAATCTTAATTCTTTGCACCGGAAACAGTTGCCGAAGCCAAATGGCTCACGGATTTTTACAATCTTTCGACAAAAATTTAATTGTTTGCTCTGCCGGAACTGAAGCCTCTGGCAAGTTAAACGAAAAAGCTGTAAAAGTAATGAACGAAATAGGAATTGACATAAGCCATCACACATCAGATTCGGTTGATTTGTACCTGAATGAAGAATGGGAATACGTAATTACAGTTTGTGGTGGTGCAAACGAAAATTGTCCGACTTTTATCGGAAAAGTTAAACATCGCCTACATATCGGCTTCGACGACCCATCGCATGTAGTTGGTACAGATGAATTTATTTGGTCAGAATTTCGTAGAGTAAGAGATGAAATTAAAGAGAAATTTTATGAACTATATAAGAAAATAGTGATTTAGAATTTAAAGATTTAGGATTTAACTGCGTAGCAACAACAAACAACAAACAACAAACTTGAAACTTCAAACTCCTACTCCCCTTCTTTTGGAGGGGGTTGGGGGTAGGTCAAACCTTAAAACAACCCTCACATGCCATCACAAAAACGACTTAACTTTTTAGACCGCTACCTTACGCTTTGGATATTCTTAGCTATGGCGGTTGGAGTATTATCGGGATATTTTTTTCCTGCAATTGCTCTATTTTGGGATTCTTTAAAATCTTCGCCCAACAGTACCACAAACATTCCCATTGCAATTGGCTTAATTGTAATGATGTATCCACCACTCGCAAAAGTAAAATACGAAGAACTTGGCGATGTATTTAAAAACTATAAAATTTTAGGATTATCATTAGTCCAAAACTGGATTATAGGACCAGTCTTAATGTTTGCTTTAGCAATATTGTTTTTTAAGCTTTTCCCGGGCGAAAACAACTCAAATCTTCCATACTTTTATGGAATTGTAATGATTGGATTAGCTCGTTGCATAGCAATGGTAATCGTCTGGAACGACCTCGCAAAAGGCGATACACAATATGCCGCAGGCTTAGTCGCTTTTAATTCAATATTTCAGGTACTTTTCTTTTCGGTTTATGCTTACTTTTTTATAGCTATAATGCCCGAATGGTTTGGTATCCCAACTAACGATGCAGTTTCAAAAATTACAATCGGACAAATTGCAGAAAGTGTTTTTATTTATTTAGGAATTCCTTTTATAGCTGGATTTTTAACACGTTTTATTATGATAAGGATAAAGAGCAAACAATGGTATCATACCAAATTTGTCCCTAAAATAAGTCCATTAACACTTATTGCACTGTTGTTTACAATTGTTGTAATGTTTTCATTAAAAGGCGAATATATTGTAAAAATTCCACTAGATGTAGTTCTTATTGCTATTCCATTATTAATTTACTTTATAATAATGTTTGTAAGTTCATTTTTTATGAGCAAAAAAGCAGGAGCAACTTACGAACAATCTGTTACGCTCTCATTTACCGCAGCTAGTAATAATTTTGAATTGGCAATAGCAGTTGCAATAGCAATATTTGGAATGAACTCAGGCGAAGCATTTACAGCAGTAATTGGACCGTTAGTTGAAGTTCCTGTGATGATTGCACTTGTAAATGTTGCATTTTGGTTTAAGAAAAAGTATTTTGCGTAATGAAATGTGAATGATTAATAATTAATAGCAATATAATGATTATAAAATATTTTAGATAATTGTTATTTATTATTGCAAACTAATTTGAAATTTAACAAATAATGTTTACAAACAAGAACGCTTGCTACAGTTTAAGAATTACGAATTTAGCAAAGGTAAAATATTTAAAATTTCAGACAATTTAGATATTGTTATAAATTCATTTTTAGAACTTGAATTACTTGACAGTTCGTGTTGCCAAGTTACATGATAGGGAACATGTATTGCATTTCCGCCAATTGAAATAACAGGTAAAATGTCGGACATTATTGAATTCCCAATCATTAAAAATTCCTCTGGATTTATGTTTAATCGCGTTATTAAATCGCAATAATTTGCTTCTTTTTTTTCGCTCATAATTTCAATATGATGGAAATATGACAACAAGCCCGATTGTTTCAATTTACGTTGTTGGTCTAATAAATCGCCTTTTGTAGCAACAATAATTTTATAATTATCTTTCAGCTTTTGTAATATAAATTCAATATTATCAAGCAATTCGATTGGTTTGTCAAATATTGACTTCCCAAGGTTTAATATTTTGTCAATTATACTTGCAGGAACTTTATTATTGCTAATTTTTAGTGCAGTTTCAACCATTGATAAAGTAAAACCTTTAATTCCATAACCGTATTTATCGATATTTTGAATTTCGGTTTTTAGCAATTCTTTAGAAACTTCAGATGCTGGAAGAAAATCTTTCGTTAAATCGCAAAATGATTTTTCAACATCTTGAAAATAAGGTTCATTCACCCATAATGTGTCATCTGCATCGAATCCTATTACTTTTATTTTTTGCATTTTAAATAGGTATAATTTTTTTGTCAATTATTTACAAAATAAGGTTAAAATTTCTTTTTTTACTAAAAAACCAGCATTCAGCTGAAATAAAAAACTAAGTCTAGGATATTTTCAACATTATTTAATTATTTAAGTAATTTTACAAAACAAAACTTAACGTTTTATGAAATATTACATTGTAATTATTATTGTCATCTTAACAAATTGTACAAACAACAATTTAACTAATAATAACATAAGGATTGAAAATAATGATTCTATATCTCTTAAATTAAGCATTTTATCAAACAAATGTGATTCTTTTAAAGTTGATACAATTGATTATTTTAAAAGGAACAAAGACGGTATAATTAGAAATTCTGCATATATACCTTTAAGCCTTATAAAACATACTGAGTATTCCAATTTAGATACTGATGATATTTCATATTACTCAACTTATTTATTTTTAGCTAATGAGCCAATACTTTACAAGTGTGATGAAAATATTGAATCTTTTCGATTAATGATTGATATAAGTTTTTCCTTTCCAAAAATTTTTCGAATACAAAAAAATACGAATTCTGTTTTATTAATTTCAAAAACCTTTTCTAATAATAAAGATTATGTATTTGAGGTTTATAAACATGAGGTAGATATTATTACAGATACTGTTTATTTAGAATTGGATAAATGGGAGAATATTTTATTAATTTTAGATAGTATAAATTATTGGAACTATCAAACATTTTATACTTCTAATGCGTTTGATGGCGTTGGATATTTTTTTGAAGGAAGACAAGCTAAGAAATACAGATTTAATGAATTGGTAAATCCTGATGGTATGCATTATAAAAATATAAGTAAAATATGTAGTTTTTTTTATAAGTATAGTAACTTGCAAATTAAGGAAGTAAACTTTTATCATAATTCATTAATAAATTTAGCTGATAGTTATATAACAAATAAAAATGATTCAACCTTGTACTATATTGATAGATTTGCCAATGAATTAGAAGAATGTCTTAAATTTGTTAATTACTATAAAAAAAATGATTTGTATAATGGAATTAATAAATGGCACTATGATTTTAATAATATTATTAGAAAATCATTAGCATCAGAAAATAGTATATCTAAAACGTTATATAAA
>MEND01000115.1:6234-8366 GCA_001768975.1 Bacteroidetes bacterium GWA2_31_9
AAACTTCAAAGTAACGATAAACAGAAAATAGTGGATAATCTTAACCAATTGAAGAGAATAAAAATTTAATGAACTCAACACAAGATATAGGCTGGTATGAACTAATAATTGGCAATTGCCTTGTTGTACTTCCGCTTTTAATTTTCTGGTATTACAAAGCAAAAATGGTGAAAGACACTATTATTGCTGTAATCAGAATGGTTGTTCAGTTATTATTTGTTGGATTTTATCTTGAGTATCTATTTATTCTTAACAGTGCTCTGATTAATTTGTTATGGGTTTTTATAATGATAATTGTAGCTACATTTTCAATTACCTCAAGTGCTAAATTAAAATTGAAATACTTTGCTATTCCTAACTTTATAGCAATATTTTTAAGTCTGTTGTTAGTTGATACTTTTTTTCTGGGCTATTTAATTAAACTTCCAAATGTGTTCGATGCACAATATTTAATTCCAATTACAGGAATGATACTCGGAAATTCAATGCAGAATAATATTATATCATTAAACTCTTTTTATAATGATCTTAGAAAAAATGAAATTCAATACAGATACTCGCTTTCGTTAGGAGCCACTTTAAAAGAAGCAACTCAGCCATTTATGCAGGAAGCAATCAGAAAATCTTTTAGTCCAACTATTGCACGAATGGCGGTATTAGGTTTAATATCACTTCCAGGAACAATGACTGGACAAATAATTGGAGGAAGTAGTCCGGTTGTGGCTATAAAGTATCAGATATTAATTATGGTAATGATTTTTGTATCTTCTGTATTATCAGTAGCTATGGCAATTATTATTGCAAATAGATTTGCTTTTGATAAGTACTTCAATCTGAAATATGAAATATTCTCAGCTAAAAGTAAATAAAAATAATAATGCAATTTTTATAAAAACAAAATGCTCTGAAAATATTTGATTTTCAGAGCATTTACACCTTTTGGCGGAGAGAGAGGGATTCGAACCCCCGGGGCTGTTACACCCAACGGTTTTCAAGACCGCCGCATTCGACCACTCTGCCATCTATCCGGTGCAAAAGTAGAAATAAATTATTAATTCAGCAAAAAAGATTGTAAAAAATGGCAAAAAAAGATATACTAATCAATATCAGTTATTTAGAAAAATTACAAATAAGTACGGTTTTTAGCCTAATTTCCTTGTTTGACAGGGCTTTCAGAGGGCGGTTATTAACAAAGTGCTGATTTTATTAACAAAACGCATATTTTTTGCACTCAAAATTTGCTCAAATCCAGAAAAGACGTATATTTGCTTATGTAATAATAATTTTAATTAATCCCAAAAATTAAAAACTATGAACAAAGCACAATTAGTTGACGCAATCGCAAAAGATTCAAAACTTACAAAAGCTGACGCAAAAAAAGCATTAGATTCATTCGTTAAAACTACAACAGAAGCTTTAACAAAAGGTGAAAGAATCGCTTTAGTTGGTTTTGGTTCATTTACAGTTGCTTCTAGAGGCGCTAGAACTGGTAGAAATCCACAAACTGGAAAAGAAATTAAAATTCCTGCTAAAAAAGTTGTAAGATTTAAAGCAGGTGCTGATTTAACCGGTACTATCAAGTAATTAGGGGTTTTTATCCTCTGGGGAGTACTTTACGGTACTCCCTTTTTTTTTGGAATTATATGAATAAAAGTCTTTTTGAATTCTTATCGTATTACATCACAGATAGAAAAAAGCAAATAATTTGTGATAATATTAAAGAAAGAACCAGATACATAACTGTCGTTTTAGAAGATATTTTTCAACCTCAAAATGCAAGTGCTGTTTTAAGAACATGCGATTGCTTTGGTATTCAAGATGTTCATATTATTGAAAATCAAAACGCATACAACATTAATCCAGACGTAGTTCTTGGTGCAACTCAATGGCTTACATTAAAAAATTACAATAAAAAAGAAAATAATACACTTGATGCTATTAAGGAATTAAAGTCAAAAGGCTACAGAATAATTGCTACAACTTTATCTGATAAAAATACATCATTGAATGATTTTCAGTTAAATAAAGGTAAATCCGCACTTTTTTTTGGGACAGAACAAACTGGCTTATCTTCAGATGTTATTGAAAATGCAGATGAATTTCTCAAAATACCTATGTATGGATTTACCGAA
>MEND01000115.1:8385-9941 GCA_001768975.1 Bacteroidetes bacterium GWA2_31_9
CGGCAGCAATTATTTTACACGACTTAACTTTAAAACTTCGCCAATCAGAAATCAATTGGCATCTTTCTGAAACTGAACAAGATGAACTAAAAGTAAATTGGGTGAAAAATACCTTAAAAACCCCTGAACTTTTAATTAAAGAGTTTGAGAAAAGAATCAATAAATAACAATCTTTTCAACCTTTTCGTAATCAGCAATATTTACACTTATAAAGTAAATCCCACTACTTAACTTAGAAGTATTTATTGTTTTACTAAATTCAATATCGCTTTTTGTTTCTGAAATTGACATTATATCTCGTCCAGTTGAATCCTTAATTTTAATTTTTACAATAGCTTTTTCGTCGTTTGTAATGTTAAGATTAATATAATTTTTGGCAGGATTTGGACTAATATTAATTTCTGAAATAGACTGCTTAATTATTGATTTAGAAGTAAATAAACTATCATATTTGTTTTGAGAAACAATTGAAGCACTATTAAGTGCGAGCAAATTATCTCCAGCTAAAATTGCATAAGCAACTATCAATGTATCATTTGCTAGAATATTATTTGAACCAGCACTAATAACATCAACAACATCGTTCCCTCCAACTCCTGCTTGATATCTATCGTTGGAAAGAACTAAATATTTTTCTTCGTTACTAAATCCATTTGTAATATCAATTCCACCACCTCCTCCAGCACTATTGTCGAGTGCATAACGGTTAACTTGCTGATTTGTCAATAATTTAATTCCTGTAACTATTGAAGAAGAATCTGTTGCAAAAGTATAAGCCAATTTCTGAGCAACATTGAAATCTGATGAATTATAAGCCGGATTATCAATATCCCAATCGGCAAAAATTCCTGCATAAAAATTTGTTATTGGATAAGAATTTTGATTAATAAAATAATATTCTACTATTATAAAGTCTGAATTTAGCTGACTGAAGCCTGAATAGGTATATTGTTGAATTTTTAAATTGAAATTATTGCTATCAGGAACTTCTTTAAATTCGGAAAAAACATAATTTATATTATCAAGAGCAGTTCTTAAAAGTGCTGGTTCAACTATTTCAAAATCGTAATCATCTCTTATACAATTTGAAACACTTGTTGACGAACTTGCAAGCATTAAACCAGCTTCGTATAATACCGATTCGTTGCCATTATATTGAAATCCAAGTCCAATTGGTAAATAGTTAGAAAGAGTACCAAATCTGCCATTTGCTGTAATAGTTGTAGCAAGATGGTCGGTATAAAGATTATAATACGAAATATTGCCAACAAAAGAAATAAATTGAAAATCGGGACAACCAACATAATCGTTAGAATATGAAAGCTTTAATATAATTTTTTCATCATAAGGTATATTACTTTTTATTACAATTGTAAATGGAGTAGCTGAATTACTGACAGAATCAAGAGTATTTAAAGTCCCTGCATCGAAAGTAGAATTTATTACTTCCACATACGACGACATTGAACTTAGTGTAATTGTAACATTACTTGCCGAAGCTAAATAGTTACAAAATATTCCGCTAATAGTAACCGTATCATTCGCAGCAAAATATT
>MEND01000116.1 GCA_001768975.1 Bacteroidetes bacterium GWA2_31_9
ACATTTAAAACGAAAAATCCTGTAAATTCACGAAATAAAATCGGGAATTAACAAGTTTAAAAAAAATCCTGTAAATCTTGTAAATCCTGTCAAAAGATTGCATAATAATCAGCGTCTAATAAAAATACAAAAACATGAAAGGAAAAGACCAAAAACCGCACATTGGAATTTTTGGAAGAAGAAACAATGGAAAAAGTTCTTTCATTAATACGTTAGTTAAACAAGAAATTGCAATAGTTTCATCAATTCCTGGAACTACAACTGATCCAGTAAAAAAATCCATAGAAATATTTGGAATTGGTCCAGCTATTTTGATTGATACAGCTGGCATTGATGATTCTGGCGAATTAGGGGCTAAAAGAATTGAAAAAACACGAGAAGTAATAAAAACTGTCGATTTAGCAATTATTCTTATAGCTAATAATATTTTCGATGAGTTTGAAATTAATCTTATTTCAGATTTCGATTATTATAAAATACCATTTGTGATTATTCATAACAAGTCTGATATTGAGAAATTTAATAACAATACTTTAGAAAAAATTCAAAAATTTTCAACAAACAAGGTATTAAATTTCAACGCCCTAAATCCTGAAAATCTTGAAGAAGTAATTGAATTGTTAAAAAACACAATTCCAAAAACTTCATTTCAAAAGCCTTCATTATTAAAAGGAATAATATCAAAAAACGATATAGTATTATTAATAACCCCTGTTGACTCTGAAGCTCCTGACGGTAGAATGATACTTCCACAACAAATGGCTATTCGCGATGTGCTTGATAATGACTGCGTAAACATTGTTTTAAAAGAAACAGAACTTGAAACATTTTTAAAAACAACAGGAATAAAACCAAAACTTACAATTACCGATAGTCAGGCATTTGGATTTGTAAGCAAAATAATTCCTGAAGATTTTCTACTCACCGGATTCAGTATTGTTTTTGCCCGATTAAAAGGAAATTTTGAAGAATATATAAAAGGAACAAAGCATTTATCAAAGCTGAAAGATGGAGATAAAGTTTTAATTCTCGAATCATGTACACATCAGGTTAGTTGCGATGATATAGGACGATTTAAAATTCCTAGATGGCTTGATAAGTTTAGCGGCAAAAAGCTTGAATACAAGGTGGTTGGCGGGCTTGATAATCTCCATGATAAAATTAAAGATTACGCAATAGTTATTCAATGTGGTGGATGTGTAACTACAAGAACACAAATAATTAACAGATTAAAACCCGCAATTGATGCCGGAATTCCTGTAACAAACTACGGAATGGCAATAGCCTATATGAACGGAATTTTTGATAGAGCAATTACTCCATTTCAAAATCTTGAAAAATAATACCGATTGCACTTTCAATATAGTACAATTTCATTGTACTATTTTCATGTAGCATCGGTATTATACCAAATATTAATTGGTCTTTTTTATAAATTCAAAAGTATAAGATGATACAAAAAATTCTTTCACAAGAAAACTTTACAAAGGAAGATATTGTTCAATTATTAAATTGTTCAAAAGAGGAACAAATATTATTATTTGAAAAATCAGCAAAGGTTAAAGAAAAATATATCGGTAATTATGTCTATTTAAGAGGATTAATTGAATTTTCGAATATTTGCATAAAAAACTGTTTCTATTGCGGAATAAGAAAAGACAATTCTAAAGTTTCACGATATAATATCTCTGACGAAGAAATTTTAGAAGCAACTAAATTTGCTTATGAAAATAACTATGGCTCAATTGTTTTACAATCGGGTGAATTGCAAAATGACACTTTTAGCGATAGAATTGAAAAATTAATTACCAAAATTAAATCAATATCAGACAATAAACTTGGAATTACATTGTCGTGTGGCGAACAAAGCGAAGAAACTTATAGTCGTTGGTTTAATGCTGGAGCACATAGATATTTATTAAGAATTGAAACATCTAACATTGATTTATATAAAAAAATACATCCTAACGATGATACTCACAATTGGAATAAAAGATTAGATTGTTTAATATCGCTTAAAAAAATTGGATACCAGACCGGAACAGGAATTATGATCGGTTTGCCTTTTCAAACCATTGAAAATCTTGCTGATGATTTAATTTTTATGCGCGATTTTGATATTGATATGTGCGGAATGGGACCATTCATAGAACATATCGAAACACCTCTTTATCAATATAAAAATAACTTATATACGCTTGAAAAACGTCTAAATTTGACATTTAGAATGATTGCAATTCTAAGAATTATAATGAAAGATATAAATATTGCTGCAACAACTGCACTACAAGCAATTGATGATATTGGCAGAGAAAAAGCTATCAGAATAGGAGCAAATATTTTAATGCCTAATATCACTCCAAATGAATTTAGAGATAAATATATATTATACGAAAATAAACCATGCACAAACGAAAGCTCGTCAGACTGTAAAAATTGTATTGATGTAAGAATGAAAATTGCTGGAAATACCATTGAATATGGAAAGTGGGGCGACTCGTTACATTTTCAGAAACAAAGTGAATAAAAGAATATTTTAATGAAATTTATCAATAATTAAATATTATTGAAAATTTTCTCCTAAATACTTTTTTTTTAACTCAATTTTGAATTAATTAGAGTTCAAATTTATGACAATGAATCAAGACACCTTATTTCCAGATTATCTTTTTGAAGTAAGCTGGGAAGTATGCAATAAAATTGGAGGAATACACACAGTAGTTTCATCAAAAGCTCTCACCTTAAACAAAGCGTTAAAAGACAATTATATTTTAATTGGACCCGATGTTTGGAAAGAAACAAGTCAAAATCCGGAATTTATTGAAGAAAGATTCCTTTTTAAAACTTGGCGCGAATATGCCGAAGGTCAAGGTTTAAAATTTCGGATCGGAAGATGGAATATTACCGGTAATCCTATAGTAATACTTGTCGATTTTACACCATATTTTGCACTAAAAGATACAATTTTTACAAAATTTTGGGAATCATATAAGCTTGATTCAATTTCTGGTCAGTGGGATTATACTGAACCGACAATGTTTGGTTATGCTGCAGCTAAAGTTATTGAAAGTTTTTATGAATTTAATATTACAGCTAAAGACAAAATTATTGCCCAGTTTCATGAATGGATGACAGGTTCAGGAATTCTCTATTTAAAAGAAAATGTACCTCAAATTGCGACTGTTTTCACAACTCACTCCACAGTTCTTGGAAAAAATATTGCAGCCAATAAAATGCCACTTTATGGAAATTTAGAAAATTATATTCCCGACGTAATTTCCCGAAATTTAAACGTTACAGCAAAGCAATCATTAGAAAAAATTGCTGCATTTCAGGCTGACGCATTTACAACAGTAAGTGATATTACAGCCCGAGAATGTAAACATTTTCTGGGCAAAGATGTTGATATTGTTACTCCAAGTGGATTTGAAGAAGAAATTATTCCATCAGAAGAAGAATTTGAAAAAAAGAGACACAAAGCTAAAATTAAATTAAAAACCGTAGCTGAAGCTGTTTTGAATCAAAAAATTGATATTGATAATTCTGTTTTTGTTGCTAATTGTGGTCATTATGATTTTAAAAACAAAGGAATTGATATTTTTATTGACTCACTTGGTCAGTTAAATCAAAATTATGATTTAAAAAAAGACATTATAGCTTTTATTCTTGTGCCTGGAAGTAATGCCGGACCAAAAAGAGATGTGCTTGAACGAATCCATAATAACGATTACTTAAATCCAATAACCGATGAATTTCTAACTCATTGGCTTCACGATCCTGAATTAGACCCGGTTATACGAACTATAAAGAAAAATAATTTACGAAACTTAAAAGATGAAAAAGTAAAAATAATTTTTGCTCCAATTTATCTTAATGGAACAGATGGAATATTTAACATCCCATATTTTGATTTATTAATTGGATTTGATATAACTGTATTTCCTTCATATTATGAACCTTGGGGATATCCTCCAATGGAAAGCATAGCTTTCAAAATTCCTACAATTACAACTTCACTTACTGGCTTTGGACATTGGTTAATTACAAACTTTGGTAAGATGTCAGATTGTATAAATGTAATTGATCGCACCGATGACAATGACTCAGAGGTTATTAAAGCCGTTTCTGATCATTTATACAAATGCAATATTGCCACAAAAGAAGAAAAGTTAAGTGCTAGAGAACAAGCATTCAAAATTTCAAAATCAGTATTATGGAATAAAATAATTACTCACTATTACGATGCGTTTAATATTGCACTTATTAAATCGAATCTACGTCAGGAGCATTACGTAAATAAGCAAATTCCAGAGTATGCTATTGAAATTAAAGATATTAAAAACAACAAACCTCAGTGGAAAAAAGTTCTAATAAAATCGTATGTACCCGAAAAACTTTTTCCTCTGATTAAATTATCAAAAAATTTATGGTGGAGTTGGAATCAGGATGCTATTGAATTATTTGAGAATATTGATCCTTCGTTATGGAAAAAATCGCAACGCAATCCAATAATTTTAATAGAAGTTCTATCGTATGAAAAGCTATTATTGCTCGAAAAAGACACAGATTTTGTAAATAAACTAAATACGGTTTATGCCAAGTTCGAAGCATATATGAAAGTTGCAAAAGGACGCACCGACGAGCAAGTTGCATATTTCAGTATGGAATTTGGACTTCACGATACTGTTAAAATATTTTCAGGTGGTCTAGGAATTTTAGCTGGCGATTATTTAAAAGAAGCAAGCGATTCTAACCGTAATATTGTTGGTATTGGACTGTTATACCGTTATGGATACTTTACTCAAACACTTTCACCATTAGGCGAACAAATTTCGGAATATATTCCTCAGAAATTTTCTAATATGCCTCTTTTACCTGTTCGTAATGAAAAAGGTGATTGGGTAACTGTTTCATTAGCTTTTCCCGGTCGGCAACTAACTGCCAAAGTTTGGAGAATTGATGTTGGAAGAGTTCCTTTGTTTTTACTTGATACTGATATAGATGAGAATACCGATTTAGACAAATCAATCACACATCAGTTATATGGTGGCGACCTAGAAAACCGTTTAAAACAAGAATTATTGCTTGGAGTTGGTGGAGCTAGAATTCTTGAAATAATGGGCTATAAGCCAGATGTTTATCATTGCAACGAGGGACATGCTGCATTTGTAACAATTGAAAGAATTAAGCGATTAATTGAACAAAAGCATTTATCGTTTCAAGAGTCTTGTGAGGTTGTAAGAACATCTACATTATTTACAACACACACACCAGTTCCTGCAGGGCACGATGCTTTTAACGAAGATTTATTAAGAATTTACATGCCTCATTTTCCAGAAAAATTAAATATTAGCTGGGATGATTTTATAAATCTTGGTAAAATTGTTGAAAACGACCCAAGTGAAAAATTTTCGATGAGTGTTCTTGCAGTAAAATTATCGCAGGAAGTTAATGGTGTTAGCCGTATTCATGGCGATGTTTCTCGTCGAATGTTCAATAACATGTTTGAGGGTTATTTCCACAACGAACTTCATATCGGATATGTTACAAACGGCGTTCATGTTCCGACCTGGATTGCAAGAGATTGGTACAATTTGTATCAAGAAGTTTTTGGTGAAAATTTTGTTTTTTCACAGCATAATCACGAAATGTGGAAAAAAATTCAGGACGTACCTGATTCCAAAATCTGGGGAATACGAAAAAAACTCAAAAAAGATCTATTTGATTATATCAAAACCAGACTGTTAGACAATTTATCATCTCGTCAGGAAAATCCTACACTTGTACTTGAAATGATAGAAGGATTTAACGAAAATGCTCTCACAATTGGATTTGCTCGTAGGTTTGCAACTTATAAACGTGCACATTTACTTTTCAAAAATCTTAAAAAACTATCGGAACTTGTAAATAAAAAAGACCGACCAATTCAGTTTATTTTTGCAGGCAAAGCACACCCACACGATAAAGCAGGTCAGGATTTAATTAAAAATATTATAAACGTATCTCGAATGCCCGAATTTTTGGGCAAAATAGTGTTCATTGAAAACTATGATATGGAGCTTGCTCAAAAACTAGTTCAGGGAGTTGATGTTTGGCTAAATACACCAACAAGACCTTTAGAAGCTTCAGGCACAAGTGGCGAAAAAGCAATTATGAATGGAGTTATGAATCTTAGCGTACTTGATGGATGGTGGGCAGAGGGCTATATTCCTGGTGCTGGTTGGGCTTTGCCAGAAGAACGAACTTATACAAATCAAGTTTTTCAGGACGAATTAGATGCTGAAACAATTTATAATTTGTTTGAAAATGAGCTTTCTGCAAAATATTATAAAACCAATCAAGAAAACGTTTCAGAAGATTGGATTTCGCATATTAAAAATACTATTTCAGATATTGCTCCTCGTTTTACCATGAGACGACAAGTCGATGACTATTACAGACAATATTATAACAAGCTTTTTGAACGATCAAAAGGTTTGATAAGTAATAATTATGAAAATATTAAAAATATATCGTCTTGGAAAAAGAAGATAATTAGAAGCTGGAAAAGCATTGAAATTGTTTCAGTTAACATTCCTGATTCAAATTCAAAAGTTTTGCTTTTAGGAGATATGTTTAATGCAGAAGTAATTTTAAATCTACACGAACTAAGCCCCGATGATATTGGAATAGAAATAGTTTTCGGACAAAAAGTTATGGACGAAGTTCAAGAGGCGATGATTATAAACGAATTAAAAGTTGAAAAATTAAACAATGGGCATATCAGATACTATTGTGAACTTAAATCAAGTAACACAGGCGTTTATGATTATTCGTTCAGAATTTTCCCTAAAAATAAATTTTTACCACACAGACAAGATTTTAGTCTTGTGAGATGGATTTAATATTTAAATTTCTATGTTTCATCAATAATTAGAGTTTGTCCATAATGTCCGATTTCATCGTTATTCTCGACCTTCAAATCAGTCATGTACTTTAGTACACTCCTGATTTTCAGTTCATCGAAACCTCGAACTCGAACATTCTGTCTAAAACTCTCGACTTTATAAACACACTCTAATTAGATAACACATAGTTTATTTAGAAAACCTCAAGAGTGAGGCTTTCACAGTTTTGAAATTAAGGAGTTTATACCATTTTAATTTACAAAATAAATCAATTAATATTTGGTATAATGCCGATGCTTTACCGATTTTATCGGTACAGGCTATGAAAATAGTACAATGAAATTGGGCTATATTGAATTCCGAAAAATAGGGACAAGTTGTGCAATCGGTATTACGAATGTAAATGCAATGTGTTGAGCTTTGTCGAAACAACTGTTTTCAAAACCAGAGTAACGAAATTATTGGAGTTTTCTAAGAGACACTTTATTCATCTACTAATATCCATAAAAGCCAACTTTAATCACCTGAAAAGCTAGTTTCAACAACTTTTTTAATTTATTTGGCAAATAATTTATATTATTGTCATATTTTAAAACATAAATTGAAAATGAAAGTTGCAAATAATATTTTAGAACTTATTGGAAAAACGCCTTTATTGAAGCTAAACCGAATATCATCAGGTCTTAATGCAGATATTTTAATTAAACTAGAATCATTTAATCCGGGAGGTTCGGTTAAAGACCGGCTTGCTTTGGGCGTTATTGAAGATGCAGAAAACAAAAAACTTATCAATTCTGAAACAACTATTATTGAGCCATCTAGCGGTAATACTGGCGTTGGTTTGGCAATGGTTTGTGCTGTAAAAGGCTACAAATTAATTATTACCATGCCAGAAAGCATGAGTATAGAACGTAGAACTTTAATAAAGGCTTACGGAGGAAAAGTTGTTCTAACCCCTGCCGAAAAGGGCATGAAAGGGGCAATTGAGAAGGCTGAAGAAATAAAAAATAATCTGGCAAATAGTTTTATTCCTCAGCAATTTAATAATATGGCAAATGTTGAAATACATCGTAAAACAACAGCTATAGAAATATGGAATGATACAGATGGAAAAGTAGATATTTTTGTTTCAGGAGTTGGTACAGGAGGAACTATTACAGGTGTTTCTGAAATTTTAAAAGAAAAGAAAAATTCTATTTATTCCGTTGCGGTTGAACCATTTGATTCTCCTGTATTATCAGGAGGAACACCAGCTCCACACAAAATTCAAGGAATGGGAGCCGGTTTTATTCCATCTGTATTAAACACAAAGATTTACGACGAAGTAATTAAAGTAAAAAACGAAGAAGCTTTTGATATGGCACGCCGATTAGCAAAAGAAGAAGGAGTTTTGTGTGGAATATCTTCAGGTTCAATAGTTCATGCGGCAGTAGAATTAGCAAAAAAACCAGAAAATACAGGAAAAACAATAGTTGCAATAATATGCGATACTGGCGAAAGATACCTAAGCACACCATTATTTAATCAAGCATAAAATTTATGCATAACGATATATTGAAACAAACACTGAGTCAACTTTGCGAAGTCGATTCATATAAAAAAGTTTTTCATTCGGCAAAACATGGAGAGCAAATGCCATCAGTCGAAAATACAAAAAAGATTATTGAATTACTCCGAGAAATTTTATTTCCGGGCTACTTCGGATATTCAGCCCTTAACTCAGGCAATATGAAATCGTATCTGGGTGTAAACTTAGATAAGCTTTACACAATACTTACTTTGCAAATAAAGAGAGGAATGTGCTTCGACTGTAATACTGAAGATTGCAATAAATGTTCATCAGAATCATCTGATATTGCATTAAGATTTATTAAAAATATACCACACATCAGACAAATGCTTTCAACAGATGTTATTGCAGCATTTAATGGAGATCCAGCCGCAAAAAGTTATGGCGAAATTATTTTTTGTTATCCATGTATTAGAGCATTAACTAATTATAGAATTGCAAACGAATTACTTAAACTTGGAGTTCCGTTAATTCCTAGAATTATTTCAGAATTAGCACATTCCGAAACTGGTATTGATATTCATCCCGGTGCACAAATTGATGAATATTTTGCAATAGATCATGGCACAGGAGTAGTAATAGGAGAAACTGCTGTAATTGGCAAAAATGTTAAGATTTATCAAGGAGTTACACTTGGAGCAAAAAGTTTCCCACTTGATGAAAATGGAAATCCAATAAAAGGAATTCCACGTCATCCAATTGTTGAAGATAATGTTGTAATTTATGCAGGAGCTACAATTCTTGGAAGAATTACTGTTGGAAAAAATTCTATGATTGGAGGGAACCTTTGGATAACCGATAATGTACCGCCAGACTCAAAAATGTCGCAAAAAATTTCAAAAACAAATAATTATTTAACAATGGATTATCAAATATAAATTTTTAAATTTCAAATTTTTATATTATTTTAGTTTCATAATTAGAACTCAAACATAGAAAAATATATACATGAATTTATCTTTCAAGTTTATAAAGTCTGTTTCAAATATATATGATGAAATGACTAATAATGGTTTTTCGCTAGTTTATTTTGGAGAATTTAGCCACGATATTACTATGATGTTTACTTCAATGGCAGAAAACGACATGGATAAGCGATCAGAAGAGAAGGTAATTAAAAAGAAAGTTTTTCATGTGTTAGTTGAAATTTTACAAAATTTAAATCGTCATTCTGATGAAATGCACGATTCAAAAATTGGAAATGGACTTTTCATTATTGGAATGAAAGATGAAATTTATTATATAATTTCATCAAATAAAGTAAGTGCAAAACACAAAGATTCTCTCGAAAAAGCTCTTATTCAGGTTAACGCTGCAAGTAAGCAGGATTTAAAAGAAATGTACAAAAAGCAAATTAAAGAGGGCAAACTATCAGACAAAGGCGGTGCAGGATTAGGGCTTATTGATATAGCACGAAAATCTGGCGAACAGCTTAATTATCAGTTCTTACAAATTGACGAAAATTATTTTTTTTTCATTCTTGAAGTAGAAATCAATACAAAAAGGATTGAAAAAGATTGTATAGAAATTTAATTTTCTAATCTTAATTAGTATAAAAAATCATTTTTAAATTTAATTTATAATGTTCTTTGGTAGCGATAAAGACGAAATCAAGAATAAATATAAATTTCATTCTATAAAGTTCTATTCTTCAAAAGAATGGATGTTTAATTCAACTAAAAAATACAGAAATGTATTTGAAAAAAATGAAGTTTCATATTTATATTGTGAATTTTCATTCTTCAATAAATTATTTGACGAAGAAGTCTGGGATGCAAAAATCAATTTAAAAGCATTTTCAATAATTAATGGGAAGAAAAAGGAATTATGCAATGTTGAAAACAAAAGCACAGTCAGTAAAGAAGACAATATTGTACATATAAGAGAAAGCTGGGGAAAGGATGCCTTAGGTTCGTTTTGGACAAAAGGAGAGTACGAATGGGAAGCATACATTGATGGAGATTTAGTTGGGTCTTCTAAATTTTATTTTGTCGATTCTGGTCAAGTTTCATCTGATAATAATCCGTATTTTGATGTTGTTTCATTAAAATTATACGAAGGAGATTCGTCAGGATTTAATCAAACCGAAAAAAAATATTATTCCAAATTTAAAACAGAAACTACTCGATATGTTTGGGTTGAACTAAAATTAAAAAATAAAATTCCTGATGAATGGTATTGTGAAATTTATTACAATTTTTATGATAATGCAGGAAATTTAAAAGGACAATGTACCAGCTTAGACACAATGGAAAAGGACAAAGTTGGAACGAGCTATTTTTTTGAAAGAGGATGGGGAAGCAATACCCCAGGAACATGGATTGATGAATGTTATCGTTTGGATATAGTTTATATGGATCACCTTATAGCTTCAACATTATTCAAAACTGGAGATGAATTTATTGAAGGCGATGTTGTTACATCAAACGCATCTGTAATTAATTCTGAAACAATAGTTAATGAAACTGAGGAATCTTTAGAAGAATTACTTGCAAAACTTGAAAACCTAATAGGTCTTAATAATATTAAAACACAAATTAAAGATCATATTGAATATATCAATTTTATAAAATTACGTAAAGAAAAAGGATTTGACGACAGCGAAAAAATAAGCCTTCATAGTGTATTTACAGGAAACCCCGGAACCGGAAAAACAACTGTTGTAAAAATGCTTGGAAAACTTTATAAAAAGCTTGGTTTATTGTCAAATGGCGAAGTACATGAAGTCGATAGAGCAGCATTAGTGGCTGAATATATTGGTCAAACTGCTCCAAAAGTAAAAGAAGCTATAAGTAAAGCAAGAGGCGGTATTTTATTTATCGACGAAGCCTATTCTCTTGCCAGAGAAGACGAAAGTGCAAAAGACTACGGAAAAGAAGTAATAGAAATTCTTTTAAAAGAAATGTCTGATGGAGAAGGAAATATAGCAATAATGGTTGCAGGATATCCTCAAGAAATGAATGTTTTTTTAAGTTCAAATCCTGGATTAAAATCACGTTTTAACTACTATTTTCATTTCGACGATTATACACCCGATGAAATGATTAAAATAGCCGAATTTGCTGCAAACAAAAGAAATATTACAATCTCCGACGAAGCAAATAGCGTTTTAAGCGAAATAATAATTTCTGCATACAGAGATAGAGATAGAACCTTTGGAAATGCAAGATATATTCACTCTTTAGTAGATGAAGCTAAGATGAATATGGGTCTGCGAATAATGAAACAAAAAGATTTCGAGAAGCTTGATAAAAAGTCATTGTCAACAATTTTGGTTGAAGATATCCAGAAACTAGTTCATTTAAAAAACAAAAAAACTCTGCAAATAAAAATTGACGAAATATTACTCGAAGAGTCTCTTACAGAATTAAATAATTTAATTGGAATTCAAAACATTAAAACAGAGGTTTTTGAATTAGTTAAGCTAATCAAATATTACAACGAAACAGGAAAGGACGTAATGAATAAGTTTTCATTACATACTGTTTTTACAGGAAATCCTGGAACCGGAAAAACCACCGTAGCCCGAATAATTGGGAAAGTATATAAAGCACTTGGATTATTAGAAAAAGGTCATGTTCTTGAGTGCGATAGAGAAGCTCTAGTTGCTGGATTTATTGGTCAAACAGCAATTAAAACAAAAGCAATTATTGATTCCACAATGAATGGAGTTCTGTTTATCGACGAAGCTTATTCTTTAACACAGGGCAATGGAAACGATTTTGGTCATGAGGCCATAGAGGTTATTCTTAAAAATATGGAAGACAAAAGAGGAAAATTTGCATTAATTGTAGCTGGTTATCCTCAAAATATGCAGCAGTTTTTGCAATCAAATCCGGGTTTAAAATCACGTTTCGACCGAACTATGCATTTTGCAGATTATCTTCCAGATGACCTATTCAGAATAGCATTAAGAATGTTCCAGAAAGAGGACGTTGAGCCAAATCAAGAAGCTTCAGAATGCTTACAACAATATTTAATAAACCTGTATAATACTAGAGATAGCTATTTTGGAAATGCACGATCTGTAAGAACTATTGTTGAGTCAATAATTAGAAAACAAAATATTAGAATGGCAGAATTGAGTTCTGAAATGCGAACAATGGAAATGACTAAAATAATTGCAATCGAAGATTTAAAATCATTACCGGAACACACTAAACCTACAAGAAAAACAATTGGTTTTTAGATAAAAAAAATACAAATTGTTATAAAGTTTTGTTTAAAAATTTCAAATAAAAAAATATCTTTACAGCAATAAAAAAACAATAAAAAATTATGGAAATTTCTGGCAAAGTACTTAAAATTCTTGCTCTTCAAACTGGTGAAGGAAAAAATGGAACTTGGAAAAAACAACAATTTATTCTTGACACTGGCGGTCAATTTGGTAATAAAGTGTGCTTTATGGTATGGGGCGACAAAATTGATGAGTTTCAAATTAAAGAAGGAGAACAATTGACAGTTGCTTTTGATGTCGAAAGTCGCGAATATAACGAACGTTGGTACACAGATGTAAAAGCATGGAAAGTGTCAAGAGCAAATCAAACACAACAAACAAGTGCACCTTCAAATACAGATTTTCCAAGTATCGAAGATATTCCTGCCGAAAATGCAGAAGAAGATTTGCCATTCTAGTATTTTGCAAGATTATACTAACGAATAAAGTTAAAAACACACATTCTAGACATCTTGGGGTCAGCTTTGCAATTTTTAGCAAAGTCTGGCTTTTTTTGATTTACCCAAAATGAATTAATTCCAATTTGAACTTTTGTAATAAGACCTACTTGTAAATTACAATGTTTTTATGAAATACTTTATTCCCATCTGAAATTTTTACCAAATAAACCCCACTCCCAAATTCCGAAATATCAATATTTTCAGCCAACACAACCGTATTTTCATAATTCTTAGAATAAATGATTTGACCTGTAATATCAAAAATTTGCAATTCATAGTTTTTGGATTCGAAATTTTCTAAATAAAGTAAGAATTTTCCGTTGTTGGGATTTGGGTAAATGTTTATAGAGTTATCAGTTATTAAGTAATTTATTGAAGTTGGTAAACTTTCATAAGCTCCAATATCTATTCTTCCATCCCTAATTCGGGGATTTCCGACAATATCAGTTGAAGGTAAATTAAGCCCTGTGGTATCTGTTGTTCCTGCATTTATACATGGCGAACCTGCTTGTAACGACCAATCGGCAGTAGTTCCATCATAAGAAGTTCCGCTTCCGGCTGTGGGAGCTACGAATAATGGATTGGTGTCGAGATTGTTTTGATAGGTTCCGGTGTAGAAAATGTCTCCATTAAGCCCAAAATCATTTGTACCTCCTTGAACATTGCAATAAAAAAAATCAGGATCTGAATCTTCTGAATTAAGAAAAACTTGTGAGCCAGAAGAATCAACAGTATTGTTCCAGATTATACAATTTTTTACTATAGAATTTGAAACATAAAAATATATTCCACCACCTTTTGTTGAGTTATTATTAGCAATAGTTGTATTAATAATAGTTGTACTATCACATAAATAAATTCCACCACCATAATTTGAAAAATTATTTGAAATAATATTATTTGATATCGAACCCCCACAGGAATATATACCCCCACCATTATTTACTGCTGAATTATTTATGAAGAAATTGTTATTTATTCCCCTTTCTCCATTAGACCCATAAATTCCTCCACCAGAATTTGATGCAGAGTTTTGAATAAAAGAATTGTTATCAATTATTGGGTAACTACTATAAATGTGAATTCCTCCACCATCTAAAGTTGCCGAATTATTTGTAATTATATTATTAACAATTATTGGGATTGATCCGCCCCAGCAATATATTGCCCCACCGTGAATAGCTAAATTATTTGAAAAAGTATTATTGCTTATTATTGGACTACTATAAATAGTAGAAAAAACTCCACCACCATAAGTAGTTGAATTATTTAAAAAGATATTGTTAGATATAATCGGACTACTATTTAGTATAGAAATTGCCCCACCATAACTAGATGATTTATTATTCGAAAAAGTATTATTGATTATTACTGGATTGCTATAGTTACAATATATACCTCCAGCCCAACTAGCATAATTAAGTGCTGAATTGTCAATAAAAAGGCAATATGATATTACTGTTTTAGAATAATAGTTAAAATATATTCCACCACCATAATTTTCATCACCTGTCCCAGAAGCTTTGCCATTTTTAATAATACAATAATTTAATCTCGAACTATCATTTGTCAACGGAGTATTATCAAACCTAATCCCTTTCCACCCAGTTGAAGTATCTACAGCAGTAAAAGTAATTGAATCCGTTTCAGTTCCAATTGCAAGTATTTGTCCCTGAACATAAAGTTTATAATGCCCCTGAAAATCCACAGTAACCCCCGGCTCAATCGTTAATGTTTGCCCATTTGGGATTTGAATACTTCCGTTTATTAAATAAGGTGAATCTGCAAGAGTCCACGTTCCGCTTACGTTACCTCCTGCTACGCTTGTTTGTGCAGAAACATTATTAAAACAGCTAAATATTGCTGCAAATAACAATAGAAAAGTGTAGAGATTATTCATAACAATGATTTGGTTTGTTTGTATGAAAACCAAAAGTAATAATTAAATTTAAAATTCAATTATTGTTTTGCTGAAAAAATCACTCTTATAAGAAAAGTAATATTGGTCTGTGGATGTGATTTTATTAAAGAGTTCCGAACTTTTAAAAAATTCGGAACTCTCGGGATTATTTACTCGCCTCAATTAAAATTTCCAAAATCTTAATTGCCGCATAAGATATAGACGTTCCTGGGCCAAAAATACCGACAACACCATGCTTGTATAGAAAATCATAATCTTGTGGAGGAATAACTCCACCAACAATAATCATAATATCTTCTCGACCATGTTTTTTTAGCTCTTCTATAACTTGTGGAACCAAAGTTTTGTGTCCAGCTGCAAGGCTTGAAATTCCAAGTATGTGTACATCGTTTTCTACTGCTTGTTTGGCAGCTTCGGCAGGTGTTTGAAAAAGTGGTCCAATATCAACATCAAAGCCAATATCGGCATAACCTGTGGCTACAACTTTTGCTCCACGGTCGTGTCCGTCTTGTCCCATTTTTGCTATCATAATACGTGGTCGGCGACCTGCTAGTTTTGCAAAGTTATCTGCAAGTTCACGAGCTTTTTTAAACTCATCATCGTGTGCCGATTCCGACGAGTATATTCCTGATATTGACCTAATCACAGCTTTATATCTCCCTTTTACTTTTTCAATTGCGTAAGAAATTTCTCCCAAAGATGCACGTTTTCTGGCAGCTATCACAGAAAGTTCTAATAAATTTCCTTTGCCCGACTCTGTAGCGTTTGTTATTGCTTCAAGTGCTTTATTAACTTCTTCGCTGTTTCTTTCTTTTCGGAGTTTGTTTAATCGTTCTATTTGCGAATCACGTACGGCGGTATTGTCAACTTCAAGAGTATCAATAGGGTCTTCTTTTTCGAGACGATATTTATTTACGCCAACGATTATATCTTTTCCGCTGTCGATTCGGGCTTGTTTGAGTGCTGCGGCTTCTTCGATACGCATTTTTGGCAATCCTGTTTCAATTGCTTTCGACATTCCGCCAAGACTTTCAATTTCTTGTATTAAATCCCAAGCTTTTCGGGCAAGTTCATCGGTAAGACTTTCGATATAATATGAGCCTCCCCAAGGGTCAACCGTGCGGCAAATATTGGTTTCTTCTTGTAAATAAATTTGTGTATTTCGAGCTATTCGGGCTGAAAAATCGGTTGGTAAAGCAATTGCCTCATCAAGTGCATTTGTATGTAAAGATTGTGTTCCACCAAGTGCTGCTGCAAGTGCTTCAACACAAGTACGAGCAACATTATTAAAAGGGTCTTGTAGTGTTAAACTCCAGCCCGAAGTCTGGCAATGTGTTCGCAATGCCATTGATTTTGGATTTTTTGGATTGAATTGTTTAATAATTCTTGCCCAAAGTAAACGTGCAGCACGAAGTTTGGCAATTTCCATAAAGTGATTCATTCCAACGCCAAAAAAGAACGATAGGCGAGGAGCGAAACTATCAATATCCATTCCTGCATTTATTCCGGTGCGAATATATTCAAGTCCATCGGCAAGCGTGTATGCAAGTTCAATATCAGCTGTTGCTCCGGCTTCTTGAATATGATAACCCGAAATACTTATTGAGTTGAACTTGGGCATATTGCGAGAAGTAAATTCAAAAATATCGGCAATAATTCGCATCGAAGCTTCGGGTGGATAAATGTAAGTGTTACGAACCATAAATTCTTTCAGAATATCGTTCTGAATAGTTCCGCTTAGTTTTTCCATCGGAACTCCTTGTTCTTCGGCTGCAACTATATAAAAAGCCATGATTGGAAGCACTGCTCCGTTCATTGTCATCGAAACCGACATTTTATCGAGTGGAATATGGTCGAACAATATTTTCATATCAAGTATTGAATCTATTGCTACACCAGCTTTTCCAACATCGCCAACAACACGCTCGTGGTCAGAATCATATCCTCTGTGAGTTGCTAAATCGAAAGCTACCGAAAGCCCCATTTGTCCGGCTGCTAGATTTCTACGATAAAAAGCATTTGACTCTTCAGCTGTTGAAAATCCGGCATACTGACGTACAGTCCAAGGTTTTTGAACATACATTGTCGAATATGGCCCTCTTAAAAAAGGTGCAATTCCGGCTTTATAATTCAAATGTCCGACTTTTGCCAAATCATCTTTTGTGTAAAAGTTTTTTATTTTGATGTTTTCGGCAGTCAGCCAGTTTGACGTTTGTTTTTTATCGTCATTGCGAGGGACGAAGCAATCTTTTATATTTATATTTTTAAAATCGGGTTTCATTTTTTCATTTTTTTAATTTCTTTATCGAAATCAGATTCAACTAATTTGTCCTGAATAATACGATATTTATCAAATTCCTTTTCGGCTAAAGCT
The DNA here is from genome assembly GCA_001768975.1 of Bacteroidetes bacterium GWA2_31_9. GTDB lineage: Bacteria > Bacteroidota > Bacteroidia > Bacteroidales > GWF2-33-38 > GWA2-31-9. The sequence continues at coordinate 17,430 of MEND01000116.1, forward strand.
AATGCAACTTCGTGAGAAACTTTTCCTTGATGTGTTAATATTTCTTCTTCGTTAAATTTTAAAAACGCATCTAATTTATCAATCCAGTTATTCATGTACATCACAACTCCCTTATTTGCCTGATTTTCGGCATAATCCAGATACATTGTTACAATTCTGTTAAGGCTGTCAAGTTCTTTTTCGTTCAAATAGTTTTTAGCTGTTCCAATATCAGTTTTTCGAATATTTCCTTTAGGAGCGTTTTTCCATGAAGTTAAACCCATGTTTTCTTTCAAACTATCTGCTCTATGTGCAATAATCTCAGCAGCAGTTTGTCCGGTAATAGCCCAGTGAAGTTTATTTTGAACCGTTGCAAAAAAATCTTTAGTCATTTGAGTATTTAAATTGTAATCGGCACTGCATTGTGAATATATATCAGTAATTTTTTGATAAAATCGTCTTTCGCTCGAACGAATATCACGAATTCTAGCAAGCTGCTCTTCAAAATAATCTTTCCCAAAAATATTATTTGGATTTTTCAAGCGTTCATCATCCATTGTAAAGCCTTTTACAATATATTCTTTTAAACGTTCGGTTGCCCAAATTCTGAAATGTGTTGCCTGAGTGCTATTAACTCTATAACCTACTGAAATTATTGCATCAAGATTATAAAACTGTGTTTTGTAGGTTTTTCCGTCAGAAGCAGTATGTGCAATTTTTGCACTAACTGAGTTTTCTTCAAGCTCCCCAGTTTGAAAAATATTCTTCAAATGCTTTGTTGCAACAGTTCTGTCAACACCAAATAAATCAGCAATTTTTTGCTGCGTAAGCCAAATAGTTTCATTTTGTAAATAAATTTCAATCTTTACATTTCCATTTGGAGTTGTATAAAGCAAAATCTCGTTAAAACCTTCTTTTTTTGAAATATTTATCATTGCTTACTCTAGTGTTTGAGATTCTAGCGTTTTTTGTTTTTTTGTTAAACTATTTTAGAAATAAAGGCTTCAAAAAGTTCAATATTTGTAAATCCTTTTGAAATCAAATCATTGTATAATTCCTTATCTCATGTTAATAATATTTGCATCAAGGTTAAATCCTTTTATCACTAGACATCTTTCCAAAATAAATTTTAAACCTTATTCCTTAATTTTTTAACTTTAGTAGAAAAAATAGCATACGCAAAATTAACCTTATTAGCTTATTGAGAGATTAAAATATGGTAATAAGGTTAAATTGTAACCATTTATTGATTTCTATTAAGGTTGATTGTAAAAAAATAAGGTTTTTATTCATGATAGTAATTAAAAATGGCTATTAGATTAATTTTGAAAGATGTCTAATATTTTTTATTTTCTTTATACTGATTATAAGCTTCTTTTTTTGCTTTCTCAAATTCATTGTTCCAGTCAACATCTTTAGCTTCGTTCATAGCTTTTTGAACATCAGTTTCCATTAATCGAAATCGCTGATATGCAAGTTCATCTTCTAGTAATAATTTTATTTTTTCTATTCCTAAAAATCTGATTAAATCGTCTTGTATTGGAATTTGAATTGTTGTCATAAAATATTTATAAATTATATATCAAATATGTTTATCAAAAATAGTTAATTATTGGTTTATCATCAAATATTTCAGCTTCTATATTCCTAGTTGATTCTGAATCTCTATTAACGTTTCCAAAATATTCGACTTCGCATGTATAAAGTTTTTCAGTCCAAGCTTTTGAAATTCCTCAACATGATTTTTTGGATAACCTGCCAAAATCAAAATAGTAGAATTGTTCAGTTTTTCAATTAGTTGAGGCACAATTTCGGGATATTCGTCATCGAAACTGCAAATAACTGTAATTTCTGCCTTGCTTGATTTAGCTTCTTTTATGCCCTCGTCAATTGTTTTGAATCCTATATTGTCAATTATTTTAAATCCTGCACAAGAGAAAAAACCTGAACTAAATGTTGCTCTTGCTTTTCGCATTGCTGGATTTCCATAAGTCAACAAAAATACTTCGGGAGTTTTTTTCAACTTTTCAGTTTTTAGCCTTAATTCTTCAAATGCTTCTGCTCCTCTGTAAAGTTTCAAAGGCTCAATAATTTTCTTTTCATCCGAATGTGGGTAAATTTCAGGCTTTTCATCATTTTTTGAAATTGATTCTAAAATGTTAGGATATAGATTTGTACCAAGAATTTTTTCATTTTTTAATGCTATTTCAAGCTCTCGTTTTGCTGATGTTTCTTTAATTATTTTCTGAACAATTCCCTTTTCAAACGATTTTAAATAACCACCTGTTTCTTCAATTTGAAGAAAAATTTTCCATGCTTGTTCGATAATCGAATTTGTCAGATTTTCAATATAATATGAGCCAGCAGCGACATCGGTAACTTTATCGAGCGATGATTCGTGTCTTAACACATTCTGAATGTTTTTTGCAACTCTGTCGGAAAAATCGTTTTGTGATTTATATGTTATGTCAAAAGGCTTTATGGTTAAACTGTCTGTCCCACCAATTATAGCCGACATTGCTTCGGTTGTTGCTCTAAGCATATTTACGTGTGGGTCGTATTTTGTCATGTTCCAAACCGATGTTTCGGAATGTATTTGCATTTTTGCAAATTCGTCATTTATGTTGTACGAAGATGCTATTTTAGCCCATAAAAACCTTGCTGCTCGTAGCTTTGCAATTTCAAAAAAATAATTATTCCCGATCGAAAATGTAAATTTCATTGATTTGAAAATCTCTTCTGGCTTAAATCCCACATCGGTAAATTTATTAATGTATTCAACAGCCTTGCTTAAACTTAATCCAACTTCTTGAACAATAGTAGCACCCGAATTGTGAAATATGCTTCCATTAATATTTAAAATCTTTAAATCAAGATTAGCAGTATTTGATAGATTGTGTAATTTCTTGAAAGTTTGGCTATAATCTTTTTCGCTATTCAAGTAATTTCCTTTTGTAGATAAATAACCAAGAGGGTCAAAATTAATTGAGCCCTTAAGCTTTGCATTTTGTGAAAAAACCTCAGCAATAACAACTTCATGCGATGGTGCGGTAAAATATAAATCTGCATTAAAATCAAGATTTTTCAGCAAATCCAAAACTTCATTTTTTGATATTTTGCTTTTTATAATAAAATGAATTGCATCAGCTCCCGATTTGATTGATTTTGAGGCAATTTTATTTGCTTCTTTTGGGTCTTTTACAACAATATCCTGACAAATTTTCCAATCATTTGTTGTTTTAGTTGCTCGTAGAAATGGAAAAATTGCGGGAGTTAATTCGTCGGGTTTGTAGTTTGTTAGCTTTGAATTATGATAACAAGGCAAAACTTTAAAACCTTCGGAAGTATTCCAAACAAGTTTTTTTTCAAAATCGCCACCTTTTAAATCCTCATTCACAACTTTTTCCCAGTCATCAATACTAGAGGTCGGGAAGAGTTCAAACAGTTTATCGTAGTTATTATCAGTCATTATTTTTAATTAAAATGATTGCAAAGTTAAAGATATAAAATTTATATTTTATGCTATTTATCATTGACCGAAAAGGAAGTAAGTGATTTGCTAATTATTTTACTCTTTTACATTAAGAATAAGCTGTTATAGTCTGATTTATTTTGATAAATACATGTGCATTAAGTAAATCTATAAAAGCTAAATATTTTTAATTTCAATTTTGTGTTTTTTGTAAAATAATTTTTACATAATGTTTAAATTTGTTGAGGGCTTTGCCGTTCACAAAGATTTTATGATACCTTATAAATTTTAATCTAGCTAAAAGAGATATTTTATTAATTTTATACTTAAACTAAGATAAATTGTAGTATTTTTTTACCTATTGTTTTTAGTGCTGTAAGTACGGAATATTTGTAGAAAATTATTTCCACCCATTTTTAAAAAGTGCCGTTGGTACAACATATCTTTCAACCTTAACTGAACTTTTATAATGCTTTAATTTTTCATTTGTGCCTTATAATTGAAAAAAATATGTAAATTGCTAACTAAAAATAAATTTTATTTTTTTGTGTAAATATTTTGTAAATAGAGAATAATTTAAGACAAATTAAGTTTAACGATACATAAATTAAAAAGAGTTGGGATTCAAAAATTATGTTTTATTCAAAACACATAAAAACAATACGTTTCGTTGCAATATTATTCATTTTGTTAACTCAAATATGCTTTGCCCAAAATTCAACTACCGATTCATTAATTAACCTTTTAAACAGTTCAAATATTGACACCAACAAGGTTAATATAATTAACAATCTAGCAACTACATATTATGGAAATAATTCGGATAAGGCTTTAAAATATGCTAATCAGGCAATTGAATTGTCAATGACATTAAATTATGTAGGAGGATTAGTTCAGGCTTATCAAATTAAAGCAAATGTATTTTATTCTCAAAGCAAATATAGTGAGGCTATTAGCAACTTTATGCTTTGTTTAAATTATTATAGTCGTTATAAAAATATTCTTTTAAAAAATAATGCTGATAAAAGCACATTAGCAGGCATTTATAATGTAATAGGAGTTATTCTTTATTATCAAGCTGATTACGACGAATCTTTAAGTTATTACTTGAAGAGCATTAGCGTTTATGAGGAAATTGGAAATAAAGGCGGTGTTTCAGATTGTTATAATAATATTGGAATTATATACCAAAATCAGAACGATAATTCAAAAGCATTATTTTATCATTTTAAAAGCCTATCTATTAAATATGAACTTAAAGACACACTAGGCGAGGCTACTTCATACAACAATATTGGTGAAATTTATCGTAGTCAAAATCAGTTCGAAAAGGCACTTAATTATTATTATAAAGGATTAAATATTAAAGAAAACACCAACGATATTGGTGGAATTGCAACTGCTTGTAACAATATTGGCTATATATATTTAGAAACAAATAGATTAGATAGTGCATTTACATTTATTAACCGATGTCTTAACTACTCCTTATCAACTGGCGAAAAATTCGATATTGCCGAGTCATACCTTAGCATGGGTGAGTACTATAAAAAAATTAAAAATTACACTCAAGCCGAAAATTATTTTCTAAAAGCTTACAATCTTTCAAAAGAACTTGGAACACCCGAAATTATATTAAAGTCTTCTGAAAAATTAAGCGAAATAAGCTCAATGTCTGGCAATTACAAACAAGCTTTTTACTATTTTAAAGATTTCAAAGACATAACCGATAAGCTTCATAATGAGGAAAAAATAAAAAAGATGACTCAGCTTGAGTTACAACACGAATTTGATCAAAAACAAAAAGAGTCGAAGTTTAAAGAACAGCAAATATCTCTGGTTCAGAAATCTAAGCTAAAACGTCAACGAATAATTTCTTATGCTTCTCTTGCTGGATTAGTACTTACTTTGCTTTTAGTATTTGTTATTTACAGAAACTATAATAACAAAAAGCATTTAACAATTTCGTTAATGAATCAGAAAAAAGAGTTAGAAAAAGAAAAGAAAAAATCTGATAAACTACTACTTAATATTTTACCATTTGAAATAGCCGAAGAACTTAAAAAATATGGAAAAGCTAGTGTAAAACAATACAATATGGTGTCGGTAATGTTTGCCGATGTTAAAGGATTTACAATGCTTTGCGAAGAAATTACTCCTTTTGAGTTAATAAGTGAACTTGATAATTATTTTGAAAGAATTGATTTAATTATTGAACAAAACATAATTGAAAAAATTAAAACTGCCGGTGATTCTTATATGTGTGCAGGTGGTGTTCCGATTGCAAACAAAAGTAATCCAATTGATATGGTTTTAGCTTCACTTGCAATACAAAAATATATGAAGGAGGTAAATAAAGAAAAAATTATTCATAACAAACCTCTTTGGCAAATGAGAATTGGAATTCATACAGGTCCATTACTGGCTGGTGTTATTGGAAAAAACAAATTTGCATACGACATTTGGGGCGATACAGTAAATGTGGCTGCAAGACTAGAATCAACTGCCGAAGCTGAAAAAGTTAATGTTTCAGGAGAAACCTATCAATTTATAAGAAACTATTTCGATTGTACTTTCAGAGGTAGAATTCCTGCCAAAAACAAAGGAGATATTGATATGTATTTTGTAAATAGAATTAAACTTGAATACTCATCCGACGAAGAAGGATATTTGCCTAATAATCGTTTAATTGTTGAAATTAAGGAAATTAATAAGACATAATTTTAGAAACTAAAGACATAATGACCTTAAACAAATTTTTCATTTTTATCCTAATACTTTCTTTAAAGTCAACAACTATTTTCACTCAAATTACTACACAAAAAAATACTATTTCCGGAAAAATAAAATCAGAAAGTGGAGAGCCAATTCCATTTTGCAGTTTATATTGCCCATTGCTTTCAGAAGGCTCAATGACCAACATCAATGGTGAGTTTAATATAAAATTGCCTAGCGGGAAGCATCAAATAAATGTTCATTGTATGGGTTACGAAACTCAATCTATAACATTTGATGCAACAAAATCCAATTTTGACATGCTAATCATTTTAAAGCCATTAGTTTTTCAGCTTGGTGAAGTAACCGTTTTGTCAAAAACAGAAGATCCTGCCTATAATATTATGCGTAAAGCCATTGTAATGGCTGAATATTACAAAAAACATGTTTTGGAGTTCAACTGTAATGTTTATATGCGTAGCTTCTTAGCATTTGATGATCTTCCCGGCTTTGTTGAAACAGCGATTAAAAAATCTGACGATAACAATACAGTATTAAAATCCACCAATGGTATCACTGAAACAATTTCTGAATATCATTACCAAGCACCTAATATTGTAAGAGAAAAAATTCTGTCTCAAAAAATCCACAATGATGCAATGGATTTAGGATCTGGATATTTTAAACTTGATTTCTATGATTTAAGCGATGCAGATATTATATCTCCGATTAGTAAAAATGCTTTCAAAGTTTACAAATTTCATTTAGAAAACTCATTTGCCGAGAACAAAAATATAGTCTATAAAATAAAAATAATTCCACGTCGAAAAGGCTCAGATCTTATGTCGGGATATATTTTTATTAGTAATGAAACATGGCATGTCCATAGCGTTGATGTACAATATAAGCAAAGCATTGCTGACATTGAATACAAGCAATTATATTCAGAGGTTGAAAAAAATGTTTGGATGTCAATAAATCATAATATTGCTGTAAAAGCTTCTTTTCTTGGCTTCGGTGGTCGTTACAAATATATCGCAACACTTAGTAAGATTTCTGTAAAAACCGATACAGAAGTAAATGAAAAAATTATTTCTCTTATAAAAAAGCCTGAAACAAATATTGAGTTCGACACAAAGTCATATAACTCTCAAATAGATACCACAGAATCAAACGAAAAATCAACGAAAGCAGAAATCAAATTAACCAAAAGTCAGGAAAAAATTTCAGAAGAAATTCAGAATCTTATGTCTCAGGATGACCTTAAAACCCGTCAAGCATTAAAATTAGTTCGATTGGTAAAAAAAGAAAGTAAAATTGCTGAAAAACAAGAAGAAATCTCTGAACCAAGACTTGAAGTTAAAGATGATTATAAAGTTGAATATGCCGATAGTACATTTACAACAGACAATAAAATTTGGAACGAATTAAGAACAATCCCTTTAACCGAAGAAGAAAACAATCTGGTTGTTGTTCTCGATTCTATTGATAGAAACAAAGTTCCTGACACAGTGAGCCATACAAAAACAGATAATGGAAAGTTTAGTCTATTTCAATTATTGTTAAACAACGATACCGTAAAATGTAAAAACAAAAATTCAATATTAAAAATATCTGGAATCATCAATAAATTGAGCCTTAATTTCAATACTGTTGATGGCTTTGTGCTTAAAAAACACTTATTTTCTTATGAGCGAAAGTACGATAAAGGAACTTTTTATTCAATCATTCCAACCCTGAGCTATGGATTTGAAAGCAACGACCTTATGGGAGATATTAAATTTACATCGCAGTATAATGGAATGAAAAGAGCCGGTGTGTATTTTTCTGCTGGAAAAACTAACGAAGATTTCAATTCGGAAAAGCCAATGAGTTCATTCATGAATAGCATATCGAGCTTATTTCTGACCGAAAACATTAAAAAACTTTACAGAAAAATGTATATAAATATTGGACATGTGTTTGATTTGACAAATGGACTTTTGTTAAATACATCTTTTGAATATGCACATCGTAACAAATTAACCAATCATTCTGATATTAAGATTATAAATCCTTTTAGGCAGGAATATACAAGCAATATACCTGTTTTGTCAAATAATTTAGACACTAGCATTTTCAACAGCAATATTGCCTCTATTTTTGAACTCGACATAAGCTACACACCATTTTATAAATATGAAATTGTAAACAATCAAAAAAAGATGCTTTCATCAAAGTATCCAAGTTTTAATTTAAAATACAAACAAGCTATTAAAAATCTGTTTGATAGTGAATCTGATTTTAGTTATCTGGAACTTTCGATGGGTCAATCAACAAAAGTGAATTTAATAGATAATGTTAGTTATTATTTGGGTGGTGCTATGTTTTTAAATAACAGCTCATTGTTTTTTTCCGACTATAAAAGCTTTAATACAAGTCCTTTCTATGTTAATGGAAAATCAGACATAAATTCATTCCAATTATTAGACTATTACTCGAATAACACATCTAACTATTTTTTCGAAGCTCATTTAGCGATTGAAGACAACGTTATTTTATTTAAACGATTGCCATTATTAAACAGAACAAATATTCGTGAAGAGTTCAGTATTAATTTTTTACATACAGACCTAATTGACAATTACTATGAATTAGATTATTCGTTAAATAAAATCTTTATGATGTTTGATGTAGGAGTTTGTGCAAGTTTTCACAATACTGAATTTCAGTCGGTGGGAGTTAAAGTCAGACTCAATTTTATTGGAAAATCTGGATATGGTTCATCCTTTCTAGAATAATTCTTAAAAAGAATTTTTTACATGCTACTTTCCAGTTTTTTTCTAAATTTCTTAATCTTATTTGTTATTGAAAAGGACAATAAACTTAACACGTAAATTAGTTTCAGACCTCACTAAAATACCCAAAATATTTCATTTTCAATCACAAATTCACCCTGCTAGATAGCTATGTTTAAAATAAAAAATAAAAAAATGAAGGAATTATCTAACAGGGTAAACGCCAATGCGAATTTACTTCGGCAAATACCTTTGAAAATAAAATAATATATGAGTAAATCGGACATTATGGACAAACTCTATTTAGTGTCAATAAGAAAACACAGTGTTTCTTCAGAAAACTTCAAGAATGAGGCTTTCGCAGTTTTGAAAATAAGGAGTTTACGAATGTAAATGACTGTTTTCAAAACCAGAGTAACGAAATTATTGGAGTTTTCTAAGAGACACTATTTAAGTTAAACCTCTAGGAAAAAAATTTTGATAGTTCTTTTTACAATACTTTATCACCTACAGTAAATGATAGCAAGTTAAATAAAATGTTTAATTTTACCCAATGCAAACATTAAATATCGGTTTTGATGCAAAGCGGGCTTTTTTTAATCGCAGTGGATTAGGCAATTACAGCCGTAATACTATTAATTTATTGCAGAAATATTTTCCCGAACATAATTATTATTTGTACTCGCCAAAATCGTCAAATGAACTTTTTAATTTTGAGGATAAAAAATTTACAATTCGTACAAAAAATGACAAGTTTACACCATCATCGTATTGGCGAAGTTTTTCTTTAAGTAACATTATTAAATCCGATAATATTCAAATATTTCATGGATTAAGCAATGAGCTTCCTTTTACAATTTCAAAATCAAAAGCAAAAAGCATTGTAACAATTCACGACCTGATTTTTTTACGTTATCCAGAACTTTATAAAAATATTGACAGAAAAATTTATAATTATAAATTTCGAAAAAGTTGTGAAAATGCAACTAAAATAATCGCTATAAGTAATCAAACCAAAAGTGATATAATAGAGTACTTTAAAATACCAGAAACAAAAATTGAAGTTGTTTATCAAACCTGTAATTCAAGTTTTTATAACAAGCAAAATTCAGCAGAATTAAAATCTGTTAGAGAAAAATACAACCTCCCTTCAAATTATATTTTATATGTTGGAACAATCGAAAAACGCAAAAACTTATTAAATATAATTAAAGCAATAAACAATTATAATATTAATATTCCTCTAATTGCAGTTGGGCGAAAAACTAAATACTATAATGAAATAGAAAATTATATCAATAAAAACAACATTATAAATAAGTTACAGATTTTGTCTGGAGTTGAAAACAGCGAATTACCTTCAATTTATCAAATGGCTGAAATGCTAGTATATCCATCAACATTTGAAGGTTTCGGACTTCCAATTATTGAAGCTTTATTTTCAGGCATCCCTGTAATTACTTCAAAAGGAGGATGTTTTTCGGAAGCTGGTGGCGAAGGAGCAATTTATGTTGACCCAATAAATATTGATGAAATTGGAAATGCAATAAATTCAGTTTTAAACAATAAAGAACTAAAAGATTCGCTTATTGAGAACGGAAAATTGCAAATTAAAAACTTTGACGAAAAAATAGTAACTCAAAAACTTATGAGGGTTTATGAAGGGGTTTAAAAATGTTTGCGGTTTGTTGTTTTTCGTCATTGCGAGGAACGAAGCAATCTTTTTGAAGGAAATGGTTAAAATCTTAAACTGAATTAATAAATGAAAAAGCATATTTGCTTATTTTTTCTTCTTAGTGTAATTTCTTTTTCTACATTCTCACAAGAAAAAGATGATTATTTTTTATACCGTGATAGTGTTTTTCATTTTCAATTTAAATATCCTAGAAATTATTCCTTAAAACATGTTTACAATCAATTCTTGCTTATAAGCAAAATTTCAAATGATTCCATTTTTTGTGACATAGATATTCGTATCTCTGATTTTTTATTTCAGAATGATAAAAAGGAAACTTTTATGGACTTTGTTGAAAGGCATTCTTCAAGCATGTTTGATGCTGACGGCCCAGATGAATCATTTCATGGTGAATATATAGCCTCAATAAAATACTTAAAAAACAAATTAAATATTGATTTTATTGAAATTTATGAATTAGTATCATATATGAATTTAAAATTAAAAGGGAATATTAAAACCGTATCAACACATGGTCCAGTTTTTTATTTTGACTTGTCATCTAAAAATCTTGATAAAGGGGTTGTTTTCAGATTGTTTTACAAAAATTGGAAAACCCCAAATAATGACAAAGATTCAGAATTGATTTTAAGGCAAATTATTGATAGTTTTGAATTTATTTAAAATAAAATTGTTAATCAAATGCATTACCAAGTCCTAAATCGAAAATCCTAATTCCTAAATCGAAAAATGGAAATAAAACTATCTGTTGTAATAATTACTCTAAACGAGGAAAAAAATCTGGAACGTTGCATTAAATCTGTCGCAGAAGTTGCAGACGAAATAGTCGTTTTGGATTCATTCTCAACAGATAAAACCGAAGAAATTTGCAATAAATACAATGTAAAATTCTTTCAGCATAAATTCGATGGTCATATTGAACAAAAAAACAGAGCATTAACCTATTCGTCAAACAATTATGTTCTTTCGATGGATGCCGATGAAGCTCTTTCGCCAATGCTGATAGAATCAATAAAACAAATCAAAAAAAATTGCCTACACGATGGTTATTATTTCAACAGATTAAATAATTATTGTGGTACTTGGATTAGACATACTTCGTGGTCGCCTGATAGAAAACTTAGAATTTGGAACATAACAAAAGGCAAGTGGGGTGGCGAAAATCCACACGACAAATTTATTTTAAACGAAAATTGTACTAAACAATATTTGAAAGGCGAATTGCTGCATTATTCGTTTGCATCTATAGAAGAACACATTACACAGATTAATAAGTTTTCGACAATTGCTGCAAAAGCCAAATTTAACAAAGGGAAAAAAGCAAGTTTTATTGATTATATAATTGCACCTATTTGGGAGTTTAAACGAAGTTATTTTATAAAACTCGGTTTTTTAGACGGTTATTATGGTTTTGTGGTTTCAATAATGACCTCATATTCGGTGTTTTTGAAATATATTAAATTAAAACGATTGTGTGAAGAAAGAAGATAATAGAACGCCGATTTAACAGATGATTATGATATATTAAGATTAAATCCGTGAAAATCATAACTATCTGTGTCATCTGCGTTCTAAAACGATAACAAATAGGAAGCTGTTTTTGATTGATTATTTTTTCGATGAAAGCAAAAATTTAGACAGGATTACAGGATTAACAAGAGTTAAACAATAAATCCTGTTTTTCCTGTTAATCCTGTCAAAAAAATAATAAACATAAGAAAATCATAAAAAACCGTGTCATCTGCGTACTATAAAATTTTATTATGGACAAAAGCTATTTAGAAGAAATTAAAACAGTTGTAAAGTTACTAAAAGAGGGAAAAGTAATTCTCTACCCAACCGATACAATATGGGGAATTGGCTGCGATGCAACTAACTCAGAGGCAGTTAAGCGTGTTTATGAAATAAAAAAACGCATCGACAGCAAGGCAATGATTGTATTATTAGACTTGCCCGAAAAAATTTCGCTTTACATAAAACAAGTTCCCGAAATTGCTTGGGATATAATAGATTGTGCCGACGAGCCTTTAACAATAATTTATCCAGAAGCCATTAGAATTGCAAAAAATCTTATTGCCGAAGATGGTTCAGTTGGAATAAGAATTACAAAAGAACAATTCAGCAAAGACCTGATTTATAGATTTAATAAACCAATAGTTTCGACCTCTGCAAATATTTCGGGCGAACCAAGTCCGGCATGCTTTGCCGACATTTCAGATGAAATAAAAAACTCGGTTGACTACATTGTAAAATACTCCCAAAACTTCAATCAAAAATCAAAACCTTCGGGAATTATTAAGGTTGGATTGAATGGGGAGGTTTGGGTGATTAGGAAATAAGTACAAATACTCTAACAATTCACATTCTTACAACAGAGTATAAATGAAAACATTTTTATAATTTTTTAGCTTCCAATAATTTTTCAAGTTGATTAAAAAAATGCAAAATTAAACTTTCGGTATTTGTATATTTTGTTTGATAATGACCTAAAGACTTTAATTTTTCTTGAAATGCAAAAAGGCTATCGCTGTCTTTTTGGTTCATATCTCCTATATTTATTTGAGCATTTTTAAAATAAGTGTATATCAATGGTTTTCCTGTTTTCATAAATGTTCCGAAAGCATTTTCAAATTCCTCAGCAGTATAAATCCCGACCTTTGTAAAAAACAACATTACAAATATATCAGATTCCTTTGCGGCGTTATTGTACTCATCTTGCAATCTGGTTTGCGACATAGTATCAATAAAGTTTTCCCACATTACAGGTTGTAGATAAATCCCTTTATTAATCCAAATATCATTTTTCTGACGAATTGCAAGTTCAAATTCTTTTCTGTCGTTTTTTAATTCACTTGATGAAGCTATAAATATCCTTCTTGGTTTGTTGTGTTCCATTTCTCTTTTTTCTTTGGCAGGATTGTGTAAGCCTAAGTTAAACAATAGTTCTTCAACTAAAAATATTTTATCGCTTGCATTACACATTACTTTTGCTTTTTCATTTGACGAAATTTTATCAATAAGCATTTCATAGGAAAAAGTCTGCGGAATTTTATTATTAATGCACTTATCACAATTACAAGGAACAACAATTTGCGGTACTACTCCCTTATAGCCTTCGGTTATATTCTTTAAAGAATCCATTATCAGCATGTTTAAAGCACGAGAATCTGCTCCTTTTGCTTTAATACTAATTTTACGATTATAAAAATCTTCTTCAACCTGACTTTGAGCAGTATTACTCTCGAATTTGAAATTAACCGCATTATTCCATACCTCGTTATCGGTTGAAATATATCTGCTTAATTCGGCACTCAACTGATTTACCAAACCTCTTGGCATAAATTCATATTTATAATCAAGTCGCAGGTCGGCTTCTTTATCTTTCCATTTTTTTTCATCAGGCATAGAAAGCAATCTTGCAGGAATTATATATTCATCATTATGCTTTTTATGAAAAGCTATACGGAATTCTTCAAGCATTTTTTTCAAAATATGGTGTTTATCTGTAAAACATCCATCGCTCCACAATCGAATAAAATCTTTTGCCGTAATAATACCTTGATGTGTTTGTATTTCAGCATCGTCAATTAATTTATATACAGCATTCAAAGCCCATTCCGGTTTTAATATTACGGTATTCCTTAATTCGTTACTATTGTAATACCATAAAACAACTCCTATTGAATGAAAAAATCTTGCACAATCTTCAATATCAACAGCTTTTTCAAATTGCTCAGGTCTTAATTCTCTGCAAATTTCGCCAAATTTTTCATAACTAATACAATCAGTATTTACTGCTAATTCAGCAAGTTTTTCTCTAACCGGAATCCACGATTTTGGAACTCCTTTCCCATAATGAGGCAGTTTCAGAATTTGTCCAATAATAGTTTCTTTAATTGCATATAGACCTTCGTTATTGTTGAGCAAGTTAAGCTGATGATATGGAATTTGATTAATTCTAACAATGTTGAAATCGGTATTGCTCAAAAATGTTCCAATATCGTTCCACGCTACTTTATTTCCGTTATGACATGTTTGACCCAAAATGATAGGACTTTTACCTCCAAATTGAAAGATGGTTGGTATCCAGTAATCAAAATTATGCTGAGTTATTCGTGTCGATGCAAGTAGCACAAATACAGAATTTTCGGTTAAAAAGAACCTGTGAACTGGGTAATACACATCCTGCCCTCCAAAATCCCAAATATGTGCAATATGTTTTTTATCAGTCTCGTTTTTGAAATACCAGCCTTCGATTTTTATTCCTCGTGTTCGTTCATCTTCTTTTGGTAATACGGCTTTCTGATTAATTAAACGGAATTGTAACGATGTTTTACCTGAAGCACCTTCGCCCACCAAAGTCAATTTTGCTTCGTATATATAATCAAGCCCTTCTTTTTTAATTTTTCTAAAATGTCTTTTTATTGCCTCATTCCCTTGCTCCACTATTTCAACTGGTGGACTTTTTAATGGATTATTATATAAAGTAATTAAACCAAAATCCGAAAAATCTTCGACCCATAAAATTTCCATATTAAATTCGGTAATCCATTCTGGTAATTGTTCAATTGGATTAGAGTTTAAAATTAATTGTTTTAAACTTTTTAATTCTTTTAGCGGAGAAATATCGCTGATTTGATTTCCTGATAAATCTAACTTCATTAAAGTTAAATACTGTAGCGAAGAAATATCGCTGATTTGATTTCCAGATAAATATAAAGTATTTAAACTCTTAAAATCCTGCAACTGAGAAATATCATTGATTTGATTTCCTGATAAATCTAATTCATATAAACTCTTTAATTCTTTTAATGAAGGAATTTCACTGATTTGATTTTCTGATAAATCTATTTTTTTTAATTTTTTTAATTCTTTTAACTAAGAAATATCGCTGATTTGATTCTTAGATAAATATAATTCCGATAAATTATCAAAATCTATCAGTGGAAAAATATCGTTAATCTGGTTATTACTTAATTCTAACTGTTTTAAATTATTTAAGTCTTTCAAAAGAAAGCTAATATATAACAATTTACGATTATCAATTTCGCAATCAAATAAGCCAATACTTATAACCTGATTGTTTTGGTTAAGGATATAATTACGTGATTTCCAAATAAATTGGTGTGTTTTCTCTAATTTAACATTAAGAACTTTTTCAATCTGTTTTATAATTTCGAGGTCGTTCATGTGGTTTAATTTTTATAAGTAATTGTTTTTTAGCTTATTTCTCCAAAAGAAAATCCAAAGGCGATAATATATGAATAACCCAGTTTGAATAATCTTTAACATTTCGTGTAACTTTAGAAAAAAACGGCTTGGGATAAAAATAAACCAATAATTATATTAAAACAAGTTTTTTATTTTTAAAAGTATTAATTTTGTAATAAATAAATTTTATAATGAACCTACAATATATTTCTGATAATAAAGGAAAAACAACAGGTGTTTTTATTCCTATTCAAGAATGGGAAGGTCTTAAAAACATGTTTGTTGGATTAAAAGAAGTAGAGCTTGGAGAACAATC
>MEND01000117.1 GCA_001768975.1 Bacteroidetes bacterium GWA2_31_9
CAAGTACAGCTACAACATTTTGCGAAGGCGAAAGTGTGGAGCTTTCAGGAAATATTGACGGAATTTGGAGTAATATGGGAACAACTCCATCAATAACTGTCAATACTAATGGCGATTATTTTGTAACTAATGCAAATGGTTGTGGAAGCATAACTTCAAATATTATTTCAGTAACGGTTAATCCATTACCAACTGCAGCAGCAATTTCAGCCGATGGAACTACAACATTTTGCGAAGGCGAAAGTGTAATACTTTCAGGAAATATTGATGGAATTTGGAGTAATATGGGAACAACTCCATCAATAACAGTCAACTCGAATGGCGATTATTTTGTAACAAATACAAATGGTTGTGGAAGCATAACTTCAAATACTATTTCAGTAATTGTAAATCCATTACCAACAGCAACTATAATTTCAGCAAGTGCAGCTACAACATTTTGCGAAGGCGAAAGTGTAGAGCTTTCAGGAAATATTGACGGAATTTGGAGTAATATGGGAGCAACTCCATCAATAACTGTCAACACAAATGGCGATTATTTTGTAACCAATGCAAATGGTTGTGGAAGCATAACTTCAAATACTATTTCAGTAATTGTAAATCCATTACCAACAGCAGCATCAATTTCAGCCGATGGAACTACAACATTTTGCGAAGGCGAAAGTGTTATACTTTCAGGAAATATTGACGGAATTTGGAGTAATATGGGAGCAACTCCATCAATAACAGTAAACACAAATGGCGATTATTTTGTAACCAATGCAAATGGTTGTGGAAGCATAACTTCAAATCTTATTTCAGTAACAGTAAATCCTTTACCAACTGCATCAACAATTTCAGCAAGTGGAACTACAACATTTTGCGAAGGCGAAAGTGTAATACTTTCAGGAAATATTGATGGCATTTGGAGTAATATGGGAACTACATCAACCATAACAGTCAACTCAAATGGCGATTATTTTGTAACCAATACAAATGGTTGTGGAAGCATAACTTCAAATATTATTTCAGTAACAGTAAATCCATTACCAACAGCAACTATAATTTCAGCAAGTGCAGCTACAACATTTTGCGAAGGCGAAAGTGTGGAGCTTTCAGGAAATATTGATGGAATTTGGAGTAATTCAGAAACTACACCTACAATAACTGTCAACACTTCTGGTGATTATTTTATAACCAATACCAATGGTTGTGGAAGCATAACTTCAAATACTATTTCAGTAATTGTAAATCCATTACCAACTGTTTCTTTAGTTTTTAATCAAGATTCTGTTTGCATAAACGTAAGTGAATTTGCTCTAACAGGTGGATTTCCTGTTGGCGGGTTATATTCTGGTGCAGGAGTAAATGATGGAAATTTTAATCCATCACAAGCTGGAAACGGAACACACGACATATTATACACTTACTCATCTGCAAACAATTGTGAAAATAGTACTTTAGCTAGCATGTATGTCGATTTGTGTACAGAAATTCAAACTGTTTCAGTTATTAATTCTGTTAACATTTTCCCAAATCCATTCAATACATCTTTAACCATTGAGATAAATGATGCATTGCAAATTAATATCTGTGAAATAAGAATGTACGATATTTTTGGAAAAGAAGTGATGAATTCAATAATCACCAAACAATTAACTTCCATTGAAACAACTTGTGTTCCATCTGGAATTTATTTCTATAAAGTAATTAGTAATGGTAAAACAATTCATTCAGGCAAATTGATTTCTCAATAGTATGTTTGATGAGTTATAAGGAAATCCTAACTTCCCTTAATCTGTGGAAGTTTGTTAAACCGATGGGTTAACCCATCGGTTTGTTTTAATTTGGTTGTTTTTATAAAGACTGAATCTTTGCTTTATTTAATAAAACGAGGACAGGAGTTCTGAATTTGCAATTAAAGTCTGTCTATAAAGTCAAAAAGCTATTTTTCTATTTAGTGTCTGTCCATAAAGTTAAGAGTTTGAGTCAGAACTAAGCGAAGCGGTCTCACAGCTTACCGATGAATCGGTACAAGTCGTCCCGAATTTACTTCGCATGGGCGTTTACCCCATTGGATAGATAATAATAAATATTGTACTTTTATTAAAATTTGTTATCCAACGGGGTTAACTTAATAATTAATTTTAAGCTATAATGCAGAATATTACAGATATACAATTATTAAAAACAAATCCCGAATTTACTTCGGGAGTAATGTTGGTAGAAAATAACATCCCCTCTAATTTGAATCCCTTTAGGGATGAAATATTTTCTTCAAAATCAATATTTTATATCGTATCCCAAAGTAAATTCGGGACAAGCTCAACGTCACTTTTTTGTGGGGCTAAATCACTTTCTACCAATATTTTGTCCCTAGCGGGACAAGTTAAGTTTACCCTGTTAGATAGCTAATTTAAAAGAACGAAAAAAATTGAAAGAATTATCTATCAGGGTAAACGCTAATGCGAATTTACTTCGGGAAATACCTATAAAAAAAACAAACTATTATGAGTAATACCTTTAAAATAAAATAATTATGAGTAAATCGGACATTATGGACAAACTCTATTTAACCTCATTAATTATTGATAGATAGTGTGTTGATTGTTGCATTAAATAATCAATAGAGTCGTTTTTCGAAATATCAATCATCATGTCGTAATTGGAATCATTATCCATTAGCTTTCCAACCTTAAACTTTGCTTTAGATAAACCAATAATATACTGAATAGGAAACCATTTATCTAATGTAAAGTCTATTAAAATATCAAACTTTAAATCAATAAAGTTATTAACTGCTTCGCACTTTGGTTGACGAAACCAATTAAGGTTTTTATGGCTAAAAAAATTAACGCCGGTCTGGTACGAATAAAAGTTTAGAGCATTCTTATTATCAATAAAACCAAGTGCAATAACACGAATCTTTTTATCAGAAAGAAAAGATAAAAACTTGCGAATTTTTTCATAATTTTTTTGTTCGGTAGCATTAAACACAACCCCAATAAGTTTTGCAGTTTTAAAATTATGAACTTCACGCTCTCTAACAGTTTTTTTTATCTTTCTACCTAATAAAACAAAACCTATTTGTTCCTGTATTTTCTTTAAAAAATTCACAGTACAATAATAATAATTTATCACTACTAACCGACTAAAATCTTTAAAATGTTTTGAAACGTACTAAAAGTGTGACATCTACGAGGTATTTACCAAGTAGAATGTAATATTAAAAACTCTGTGACTCTCAGAGTTCACAGTGTCTTTGTGTTAAAAGTCTAAAGCTTTTGATTTTTTCTTTAAAATTCTGCACTCTTAGGCGTACGTGGGAATGGAATTACATCTCTAATATTAGTCATTCCTGTTACAAACATTAAAAGACGTTCGAAACCTAAACCAAAACCTGCATGTGGTGCTGTACCAAAACGTCGTGTATCAAGATACCACCATAAGCTATCTGGTTCGATGTTAAAATCACGCATTTTTCCAATTAACTGATCCTGACGTTCTTCGCGTTGCGACCCGCCAATAATTTCGCCAATTCCTGGAAATAAAACATCCATTGCTGCAACAGTTTTTCCATCATCGTTGTTTCGCATGTAAAATGCTTTTATTTCTTTCGGATAATTAATCAAAATAACAGGTTTTTTGAAATGTTTTTCGACTAAATATCGTTCATGTTCGCTTGCTAAATCAACTCCCCATTCAACTGGATATTTGAATTGTTTCTTTTTAAAAGGATTCGAGTTTTTTAATATTTCAATAGCTTCGGTATATGTTAATCGTTCAAAATCGTTAGCTAAAACAAATTTCATTCTGTCAATCAACGACATTTCATTTCGTTCGTTTTGAGGTTTTTGCTTTTCTTCAGCTTCTTCGCGTTGAAGTAGAAACTGTAAGTCTTCCATACAATTATCTAGTGCATACTGAATTAAATACTTTAAAAAATCTTCGCTCAAATCCATATTGTCTGTCAAGTTGTTGAATGCAACCTCTGGTTCAATCATCCAAAATTCTGCCAAGTGTCGTGAAGTGTTTGAATTTTCAGCTCTGAATGTTGGACCAAAAGTATAAACCTGACCAAGTGCCATTGCTCCTAGTTCTGCCTCTAGCTGACCTGAAACGGTTAAGTTAGTTTCTTTGCCAAAAAAATCTTGCGAAAAATCTACTTTCCCTTCATCTGTCAATGGCGGATTTTTAGCATCCAAAATCGTTGCACGAAACATCTCTCCAGCTCCTTCAGCATCTGATGCCGTTAAAATTGGAGTATGTAAATAGTTAAAACCATGATCGTTAAAATATTTATGAATAGCATAAGCCATAGAATGACGAATTCTGAAAACCGCACTAAACAAATTTGTTCTAAAACGTAAATGTGCTTGTTCACGCAATAGTTCCAAACTGTGACGTTTTGGTTGAAGAATAGTTTTTTGAACATCGTCAGGATCGGCAACTCCAAGAATTTCGATTTCCGAAAATTTCGATAATAACTCAACAGACTGTCCACTTCCTTGAGATTCAACTAATATCCCTGTTACCGACAATGAAGTGGCAGTAGTTATCTTTTTTAATTTGTCGGCAAACTGCTCAAATGTTGCAACATCTTCATCAATTACTATCTGAATATTACCTAAACACGAACCATCGTTTAATGCAATAAATCTGTTACTTCTTAATGATCGAACCCAGCCTTTTACTAATATTTTTTCTCCTTTTGGCTGTTTTAAAGCGTCTTTAATTTTTATGCGTTTCATGAAATTACTGGAATAAATTATTACACAAAAGTAAATATATCTGATAAAATACGATAAATATTACATACAATTTAATTTTATTTTTTTGCTGAAGTATTCCCGAAAATTAATTTATCGAATTGAAATTGTTGATATTTATTAATGCTGATAATGAAAAAGATATTTAATTTTACTCTATTAATATTTTTAACTAAAAAGTAATGAAATTATCAGATTGCAATGTAAAGTTTTCGTCAATTGTTGAAATAGCTGAATTAGTTCAAAAAATTGAATCAGAAACAGATAGAAGATTTTTAAAACTTCATCGAGGAGTAATTGATGTAACTACTATTGATATGAATTGGATAAAATCCAACCTTGATTTAAATACAAAAGCACTTCAGCATTATTCGCCAAATGATGGAAATCAAAAGCTTATTGAAACCATAAAAACCAAATTTTATTTACAAAAACATAATGTATTGATTACTCCAGGTGGAATGGCTGCATTAGATTTGATTATATCGTCATTGGCTGATAATCAAACATTTTGGTTACCTACATATCATTGGGGTTCGTGGAATAAAATTATTCAGTTACAGAATAAAAAAATTGAATCATTCGATGATTTTAATTTAAATTCATTTAATCCATCAGAAGGAGTTGTTATGTTATGCTTTCCTTCTAATCCAACTGGTTATCAACCAGAGTTATCGGTTATTAAAGAATTTATTCTGAAATGCAAAAAAAACAATGTTACAATAGTTCTGGATATGCCTTATTTTTATTTGTTTAATGAATTTAATACAGATATTTCAGACCTAATTCAGGATAATGTTATTGTTAGTTGCTCTTTTTCAAAATCGGTAGGTTTATCGGGTTATCGAATTGGTTATGTGGCTACTACAAATAAAGAATTATACTCTCATTTACGAATTCGCTCTTTATATAAATATAATTCAATATCAACAGTTGCTCAGCAAATTATTCTGAATTTATTAACTTCTGGAACTACTCAAATTGAACAATACAAAAAGGAAACACTAAAGCATATAAAGAAAAATATTGATTTCTTGCTCGAAAACAATTTATTATTCGATAGCTATACTAACACTCCGGTAGGTCCTTTTGCAATTATTAAATGCGACTATGATACATTAATGAAAAATAATATTAGTAGCGTTCCACTAAATAAGTTTGTTATGAAACCAACAAATGAAGATAACAAATTATCACGCATTTCGGTAGCAGTTAGTAGCGAAGGTTTTATTAATGGTATGGCGAAAATTATCTAGTGTGAATAAGAAAACTTAGAGCAAATTATATTGTCTTAATTCTCAACATTTTTATAGTTTTTATGCTAATCAGCATATTTTTTTTCTAAAAAGATGGATATTTCATAATTTTTTACGTAAGTTTGGAGACAAACATTTAGTGTCATACTTATTACTTTAGCATTTATGAATAACAATGGTTTGAATTATTTCTATGAG
>MEND01000118.1 GCA_001768975.1 Bacteroidetes bacterium GWA2_31_9
TATTGACAAAAAGAAAAATAGCATTTAAAAATTAAACGGGGTGAATAAAAAAATATATTATTTAAGATTTAGTTCACCCCAGCTTTAGCCCTGAATCTTGTCAAAGTTTTAAAAAACTTTTATTCTGTATAATGTCTAGTCAAAATAAATATTTATCAATTTTTCTTAGCGGACTTTGCTAGAAATTCTAAACAGAAACATTAAAATCACGTAAAGCCATATTAAGCGAGGTTTTTTTGTCGGTCGATTCTTTTCTTTTTCCAATTATTAATGCACAAGAAACTTGATAATCGCCGGCAGGGAATTTTTTTGTATAACTTCCGGGAATCACAACTGAGCGAGCTGGAACAATTCCTTTATATTCAATTGGTTCATTGCCCGAAACATCAATTATTTTTGTCGATTGGGTTAAAACCACATTTGCACCTAGAACAGCTTCTTCGCAAACCCTAACTCCCTCTACAACAATACATCTTGAACCAATAAAACAGCCATCTTCAATAATAACAGGAGATGCCTGAACTGGTTCTAAAACTCCACCAATTCCAACTCCGCCACTTAAATGAACACCTTTTCCGATTTGTGCACAAGAGCCAACTGTTGCCCAAGTGTCAACCATAGTTCCTTCGTCAACGTAAGCACCAATATTTACATACGATGGCATAAGAATAACACCCTTTGCCAAATATGCTCCATATCGTGCAACTGCATGTGGAACAGCTCTTACACCTATTTCTTTATAGCCTTTTTTCAAAGGAATTTTGTCGTAAAACTCCATTGGCGAACATTCCATTACATTTAATTCCATTATTGGAAAGTAAAGCAAAACAGCTTTCTTAATCCATTCGTTTAAAATCCATTCAGAGCCAGTTTTTTCAGAAACTCTGATTTTGCCTGAATCAAGTAACTGAATTGTTTCTTTAATAGCAGAAATAACATTTAAATCTGAAAGTAAAGACTTATCATTCCACGCTTTTTCTATAATATTTTGAAGATTGTTCATTTAAAAAAACAGTTTTAATGTTGCATAAAATTATAAATAATAGTCATCTATTAAGAATTTATAAAAATAATCATTTAACTTTATATCCTAATTTTAATTTAAAAATTATGATACATTATAAAGAATTAGGTCTGGTAAATTCAAGAGATTTATTCAGCAAAGCTGTAAAAGGCGGTTATGCGATTCCGGCTTTTAATTTCAATAATCTTGAACAACTACAAGCAATAATTATGGCTTGTGTGGAAACAAAATCGCCAGTAATACTACAAGTTTCAAAAGGAGCTCGAAAATATGCAAACTCAACATTATTGCAATATTTGGCTAAAGGAGCTGTTGAGTATTCAAAAGAACTTGGTTGTGCAATTCCAATTGTATTGCATTTAGACCATGGTGATTCGTTTGAAACATGCAAATCGTGTATCGAAACAGGTTTTTCTTCGGTTATGATTGATGGTTCGCATTTATCGTTTGAAGAAAATATTAAGGAAACTAAAAAAGTTGTTGATTTTGCTCATCAATTTGATGTTACAGTTGAAGGTGAACTTGGCGTACTTGCTGGAATTGAAGATGAAATTTCGCACGAACATTCAAGCTATACTCAACCAGCAGAAGTTGAGGAATTTGTAAAAAGAACTGGTGTTGACTCGCTTGCAATTTCGATTGGAACATCGCACGGAGCTTTTAAATTTAAAGTTAGACCGGGCGAATTACCTCCACCATTGCGTTTCGATATTTTAGAAGAAGTTGAAAGACGTATTCCAGGATTTCCAATTGTGCTTCATGGAGCATCATCTGTTCCACAAGAAATTGTTGCAGAGATAAATAAATATGGTGGCAAAATGGAAAACACTTGCGGAGTATCTGAAGAACAACTTCGTAGAGCGGCTTCATCGGCAGTTTGTAAAATCAATATTGATTCCGATGGAAGACTAGCTGTTACAGCTGCTGTTCGTAAAGTTTTATTTGAAAAACCAAGCGAATTTGACCCACGAAATTATTTAGGACCAGCTAGAGATGCTTTAAAAGTTCTTTATATGCACAAAATTGAAAAAGTTTTGGGAAGCTTAAACAGAGCTTAATTTTAAAATAAATTGAATCTTTAAATCTCTTATTTCTTCAACCGATTTTGTAGCGATTTTATTTATGTCATAAAAAATCCCCAAAAAGCATAATGCTTTTTGGGGATTTTTTTAAACCAATAATGTAGTTACTCAATTAATATCTGTAATGATCTGCCTTATATGGTCCATTTTGTGGAACTCCTAGATAATCAGCCTGATCTTTTGAAAGGATTGTCAATTTAACGCCAATTTTTTCTAAATGTAATCTTGCAACTTCTTCGTCGAGATGTTTTGGTAAACGATAAACATCAACTTTGTAATCTTTTTGCCATAACTCTAATTGAGCAAGTGTTTGATTTGTAAATGAATTACTCATTACAAACGATGGATGACCAGTTGCACAACCTAGATTCACAAGGCGACCTTCTGCTAATAATATTATTGAATGTCCTTCTGGGAAATAATATTGATCAACTTGAGGTTTCACATTTACTCTTTTTACACCTGGATAATTTTCAAGTTGTTCTACTTGAATTTCGTTATCGAAATGTCCAATATTACAAATTATAGCTTGGTCTTTCATTTTAACCATATGCTCCAATGTAATAATATCTTTATTTCCAGTAGTTGTTACATATATATTTCCTTCTGCTAAAGCATCTTCAACTGTTGTAACTTCAAATCCTTCCATTGCAGCCTGTAATGCACAAATTGGGTCAATTTCTGTAACAACAACTCTTGCACCATAAGATTGCATTGATCTTGCACAACCTTTTCCAACATCACCATAACCGCAAACAACTACAACTTTGCCGGCAAGCATTACATCTGTTGCACGTTTAATTCCATCTGCTAAAGACTCACGACAACCATAAAGATTATCGAATTTTGATTTTGTTACTGAGTCGTTTACATTAATTGCGGGGAATAATAATTTTCCTTCTGCCATCATTTGATAAAGACGATGAACTCCTGTTGTTGTTTCTTCAGAAACTCCACGAATTTTGTCAGCCATTTTCTGCCATTTTCCGTGATTTTCGTTGAGAGTAGCTTTTAATCTTTTATAAAGTTCTGCTTCGTCGGGACCACTAGCTTTTTTGTTTAATACTTCAGGATTTTTTTCAGCAGCAAGTCCAATGTGTACCATCATTGTAGCATCTCCACCATCGTCAACAATTAAATCTGGACCAGTTCCATCAGGAAAAAATAATGCTTGTTCGGTGCACCACCAATAATCTTCTAATGTTTCGCCTTTCCAAGCAAAAACAGGTATTCCAGCAGCAGCAATTGCAGCAGCAGCATGATCTTGTGTAGAAAAAATATTACAACTTACCCAACGAACATCAGCTCCAAGCTCTGTAAGTGTTTCAATTAAAACTGCTGTTTGAATTGTCATGTGTAAAGAACCCATTATTTTAGCACCTTTTAGAGGTTTTTCTTTACCATATTTTTCTCTTAATGCCATTAAGCCCGGCATTTCTTTTTCGGCTAATTCAATTTCTTTTCGTCCCCAAGTAGCTAAAGACATGTCTTTTACCTTATACGGGATGGTTTCTGTCATCATTTCACTCATTTTTTTATTAATTTTTAAATTGGATAACAAAATTAAGGATTATATATTTTATTTCAAATTGTAAATCAATTTTATGCACATTTAAATGTTACTATCCATTAAAAAAGGCAACTTGAAACGTAACTTCTCAATAACTACTTGGAAAAAAATCATTTTGAACAATTCTCCCTGTTAAATATTTGCTATTTACATTTGCAACATTATAGATAGTGTCAATAAGAAAACACAGTGTTTCTTCAGAAAACCTCAAGAATGAGGCTTTCGCAGTTTTGAAAATAAGGTGTTTACGAATGTAAATGACTGTTTTCAAAACCATAGAAACGAAATTATAGGAGTTTTCTAAGAGACACTAATTACTATTTCAGTAGTTTTTAGACGAATTTAACATTGACAACTCTTTTTTTTTATTAACTTTGTTAACATTTTAAAAATTACGAAATGCATACAATCGTAGTCGGTCTGAATTACAAAACAACACAAGTTGATAATCGCGAAAAAGTTTACTTTTCATCAGATAAATTAGAATCAGCATTAAAATCATTAATAACATATCCGTCTGTTAAAGAGTGCGTTATACTTTCTACTTGCAATAGAGTTGAAATATATGCAATAGCAGAAGATGTTGAAACAGCTTTTGAAAGTGTAACCAATTTTATTTCCGATTTTCATAATATTTCGGTTTCTACATTCAAACCATTTTTATATAGATTTAATTGCGAAGAAGCAGTAACTCATGTATTCAGAGTAGCTTCAAGTCTTGATTCGATGTTAGTTGGAGAATATGAAATACTTGGTCAAGTAAAATGTGCTTATGAAGCTGCACAAGAGCATGGAACAACTAAAGAATATCTTAACAGATTATTCCAAATGGCTATTCAGGTAGGAAAAAGAGTTAGAACTGAAACTGCAATTGGAAAAGGCTCAATTTCGGTAGGTTCAGTTGCTACAAGTTTGGTTAAAGATGTATTCCCTGAAGAAAGAACTATCAATATAATGTTAATTGGAGCTGGTGCAGTTGCCGATTTAACAGCCACAAACCTTAAACAAAAATTAGATTGTAACATAACAATTACAAATAGGTCGAAACAAAAAGCGGAAGAATTTGCTCAAAAATTTAATGCAAAAGTTGTTGATTATGAGGATAGAAAATGTTTATACTATCATCAAGACGTAATAATTGCTTCTACAGGAGCACAAGACCATGTAGTTCAAAAAGCAGATTTTGTTTCTATTGGCGATACAATGAAAAAAATGTTTTTTGTTGACCTTTCTGTTCCAAGAAATATTGACCCATCTATTACCGAATTAGAAAATCCATTTTTTGTATTCACAATTGATGATTTAGAAAGTATGGTTATTTCTAATATGGACGAAAGAGCTACTGAAATTAAAAGTGCTGAATCAATAATTGCTGATACTGAATTAAAATATTTTGAATGGTATGGAAAACAAGCAATTGTTCCAGTAATGCGTGATATCAAAAGAGATTTTGAAAGTATGCAAAGTGGTATTTTCGATTGCTATAAAAAAGATTTAGGAACTTTATCAGATGAGCAACAAATAGTAGTAAAAAAAATGATGGAAGTATATGGTGATAAAATTATTAAAACCATTATGCTCAACTTAAAAGAAGTTACCGATGCAAAAGACCTTCATCATGTTGGCGATGTTTTGAAAAGAACATTTAGTATAAATATTTCTGAAAAAATGATGGCTAATGGTCAGCCTCACGGAATGCCAATGGGACACCCACATGGAATGCCAAAGGGGCATCCGCCTGTTCACCCACATGGAATGCCTGATGGTCATCCACACTCGCATTCCAACGGACATTTACATAATAATGGAAATTGTTCAGAACAACATAATCACACACATCATAATCGCAATGCCACAGACCCACATAAAAACTAATTTTATAGTTGCTACAAGAGGTAGCCTTTTAGCCAGTACACAAACAGGACAAACAGTAGATGCAATTAAAAATGAAAATACTGATTGTAATTTTGAAATTTCAATTTTAAGAACTCAGGGCGATAATGTTACAGATAAGCCTTTAGTAAGTTTTGGTGGAACAGGAGTTTTTGTAAAAGAACTTGAAAATGCACTTTTAGATAATTCAGCAGATTTTGCAGTACATAGCCTTAAAGATGTGCCAAGTAAATGTCCAGATGGTTTAATTTTGGCATGTTTTCCAAAACGTGAAAATGTTTCCGATTTATTTCTTACTAAAGA
>MEND01000119.1 GCA_001768975.1 Bacteroidetes bacterium GWA2_31_9
GTGTGATTATAAAATATAAAGATACAATATATATTTTATATATCATATAGGATACCTATATCATGAATAAAAACCTTATTTTTTTACAATCAACCTTAATAGAAATCAATAAATGGTTACAATTTAACCTTATTACCTTATTTTAGTCTCTCAATAAGCTAATAAGGTTCATTTTGCGTATGCTATTTTTTCTACTAAGGTTTAAAAAATTAGGTAATAAGGTTTAAAATTTATTTTGGAAAGATGTCTATTCTGTGCGAAGCGAAGAATCTACAACAAGAATTCCTCATACTTTTCAGAAATATTTGTTCGCAACTGAAGACTATGATTACTAAACATATACTCAGGAATTTTAATTAAAATATCATTCTTTCCTGATTTATTTAATTCTTTTGTAATACTGGTTATATCAATGCTGAAAATTAAATATCCTGTTTTTAAAGTGTTGTTTAAGTCAGTCTTTTCAGTACTTGCTAAATAATCAATCATATATCTCATTGCATATTTTTTGCTGAATAAAATTTTCTGCGAAATAAGTATTCTTTGATTAGTTACTTGAACTTTGCAATTATTATAAATTACATCTTGGACTTGACCAAACTGCTGAACTCGGGCATTTTTATCTTCAAATAAGATTGATTCATTTTCAAGCAATCCAATATTTTCGCTAGTGTTATTCTTATATTTTCGTGATAAAAAAATAGAAACAACAATAAAAAATGTGAATGCAATTAGAATTACTGTAATGTTCATATTGAAGTATTTAAGGTTGAAAGAGACTAAGGTTGTAAAATAAATAAAAAAATTAAATTATTGCTTACTATTAAATTCGTTAACTGCATCTCTTACAATCTGTCTGACGATTTTGTCAACCTCAATATTTATATTTTCAATTTCAGTTTGCTTTTGGTGAGCTTTTACTTTAACAAATTCGATATTAGGCATTTTCATAAACTTAATTAATTCAGCAAGTAAATCAGCATTGTTAAGCTCCTTGCCTTTTTTTGTAATAAATTTATTAGTCAATAGCTTTTCTTTTCGATTATTAAGATTTACAACGTACTGACTGTCTGAATATATTTTGAGTAAATTAAAATCGGGATAATTCTTTAATACATGCTTGATTGAATTAATTACTGCCAGCAATTCCATTCTGTTATGAGTAGTTTCAAGCTCTTTGTCTTTCAATATTATCTTCTGATTATCAATAAGAATTATTGTTGCCCAGGCTCCAATTTTTAATTGGGTGTGGCAGCTTCCATCGGTGTATATTTCTATGTTTAAGTTATTCATAATCTGATTCAAAATTAATGGACACTTCGGCTTCGCTCAGTGTCCGAAAAGAAATAAAAAAACCGACTAAAAGTCGGTTTTTAATTTTTATTGAATTAAATATATAATGTTTGTTAACCATTTAGTTGTATCAGCTTCTGTTGTAGGATCTGTAATATATTCTTCAACAACAGGAGGCACGTGGTCAATTCCTTTTTCTTTCATGTATTCATCCATTGCATAATGTGCGTTTGCTGATTTTTCATAAGCACCATAATATTCAATTTTAATTGCTTTTGATGGATTTAACTTAATAACTTCAAGTCCTTTATCTAACTTGAGTTCTTTTGTTGATAAGAATGGTACGGCAAATGCAGATTCTGATTCTTGTTTTTCTTCATCCCAACTGTAATATAGACCTGTAACAGTACCATTTATGCCAATATTATTTTTTTGCATATATCCCATTACCTGACCTGCTGATTGTTGGAAAAAAGCCGACATTTCTTCCATTTTTAATTGTTTTTTTACAGCAATAAACTCTCCTCCCTGATAATCAAATTCGATGATTTTATAACTATTATATGTTTTGTCCTCTGAAATTGTTGATTCACACTTAATTTTCAATTTATTCAAACCTTTATTAAAATCTGTTCCTAACATATCGTCCATATTCATAAATAGACCAAAAATATTTGAAGGAAATGCGTTATGACCAGAAAATGACCATGTAACAGTCAGACTGTCGCCATTTTCTGCAATTGAATAAAAACTTTCGCTGATAGATTCCCAAGGTTCGATAAAATGAACAGTAGTTTCAACTTTTTCGTTTGGTGTGAGCGATTTTAGTTCCATTGTTCCTTTTCCAACATCCTTGTTACCTTCCCAATGCGATTTTGCTCCAACAGTTCCGTCAGTCCCTTCGTATGTTGTTACCATAGCTGAGTCAAGTTCTGCCCATGGAGACCAACTATTGAAATTTTTTAACAAACTAATTTGTTCGTAAACTACTTCTTTTGAAGCTTTCATATTAATACTTCTTGCAACAGTATAATCCTTTGGTGCAAATAATCCGAGTAAGACAATAATTACGACTAAAATACCAATTACAATTAAAAATTTTTTCATAGTTTAATATCTTTAAATTTAATGAGTTAAAATTATAACAAATTTTTGAAATTAAAATAGTGATAATAAACATAATTTTTTTTATAAATTTTATTTTAAAAACTAATTAATTTTTTATATTTGAAAATATAATAACAAACTATTATTTAATTACTAATTTACTCAAAGATATTATTATATGGCTTTTATTGATTGGAAATACAGTTTTAGTGTAAATATTGAGAAAATAGATTTACAACATAAAGAATTGATTGAATGTATAAATCAACTTTTTGATGCTATGAAAGAAGGGCGAGGCAAAAACATACTTGGTGATATCGTTAGCTCATTAATTCATTATACTGAATCTCATTTTAAAACAGAAGAAGTTTACTTTGAACAATATGGATATCCTGCAACAGAAAGTCATAAATCAGAACATGCTGCATTTGTTAAGAAAGTTACTGATTTTAAGAGTGATTTAGATTCAGGAAAGGCTATTTTATCAAACGATGTTTTACAATTTTTGAAAAACTGGCTTCAAAATCACATTATTGGTTCTGATAAATTATATAGCAAATTCCTAAACGAAAAAGGACTCAGATAGAATCGGTTATAATTTTATTTTCCTTAAAATTTCTAAAAATTCATCAAAAACCAATGAATTTGTTGCAATAATTTCTTTCCCGAAAATATAATTACTTCCGCCTGAAAAATAAGAAACCTTCCCTCCTGCTTTTTCAACTATAAATGCTCCTGCGGCAACATCCCAAGGGCTAAGGCTGTATTCATAAAAAGAATCGAATCTGCCACACGCCACATAAGCCAAATCTGTTGCAGCCGAGCCTATTCGCCTTATTCCATGAGAATTTCGCATAAAATAATCCAAAGTTTCAAGAAATGGTTTTATTCTGTCGTAATTATAATATGGAAAGCCAGTTGCAATAAGCGAATTTGTTACTTTTTCTGTTTTAGAAACAGAGATCTGTTTTCCATTCAAATAAGCCTCTCCTCCCTCAAAAGCATAAAAACATTCCTCAAGCATTACTTCGTAAACAATACCAATTACAGTTTTGTTATTTTGCATTAACGCTACACTAATTGCAAATGGTGGTAAGCCATGAATAAAGTTAGTTGTTCCATCTAAAGGGTCGATAACCCAAATATGTTCTTCGTTTCGGTGCGAAGCAGTCTCTTCTTCTGTAATAAATCCTGATTCGGGCAGTATTAGCCTTAAACCATCAACAAGCAATTGCTCAGAAGTTTTGTCAACATAAGTTACATAATTATGCAAACCCTTACTTTCGATAGAATTATTTGATAAATTATCTTTGTGATTTTTTATAAACTTACCAGTTTCTTTTATAAGAATAACAGCTTGATTGCAAATAGATTGGTAATTCATTAAGTGCTTAATTTTTTAATGTTTATTTTGTAATAAACTGTATAAAAACTCTGGTGCAAAATCTGCTCCATTTTGCCAACCAATTGTCCACGAATCAAGTACAAATTTTTTAAAATAAATTTTATTTTTTAATGGCTCAAATATTTCTCCATCTAAATGCTTTTCTAAATTAATAATTCCGGAAGTTCCGTCATTAAACTTTATAAATATCTTATAATCACCTTTATATTCTGCATTTATTAGCGAAATTGGTAACATATTTTTAATTTAAAGGTTCAACTTTATTTAAAGGCTTCTTTTCTTCCATGCTTTTCCAGTTCTGCATCAACTCATTTTTGTGTAACTCTAACCACTCAAATACAAGTTTTAAAGCTGTTTTTGGCATCTGACCTTCAACAATACCTTCTTTAATAGTTATTATGGCTTTATAATCCTGGTATTCGATATGAAAATGAGGTGGATTATGTTCTTTGTAAAACATTTTAATTATAATTCCATAGAATCTGCTAATTTCTGGCATTTTAATTTTTTTGAAAATGAATTGCTAATACAAATTTACAATATAAAACTGAAATCAACTTAATATTTTATATACTTTGCCTTATTTTTCAATAGATAAACAACTCCCGCAATTCCAATTAGTATTGAGAAAAATGAAATTATTTCGGCTTTTGTAATTTCTGAACCAAAAATATGATAAACAGAGTTAACTCTTACTTTTTCGATAAAAAAACGTTCAACACCCTGCATAATCATATAAATTGAAAAAATCATTCCCGCAATATTTACTTTTTTTCGTACTATCCAGAGTATTAAAAACATAGAAATTCCTAAAATAGCTTCCCAAAGTGCAGTTGGATAAACTCCTTCGGGCAAAACAAAACAATGTTTTCCGGTACAGCCTTCTATTAAAACACCCTCATTTATAACATTATGTGGAAAATTATATGACCAAAACCAATCGGGTAAAAAGCTAATAATTTGAGGCATTGGAAGATTATTAACAATTCCCCAATCGCCATCTCCGGCAACCTGACAGCCAATTCGACCAATTCCATAACCTAAAGCTAAAGCTGGTGCTGCTATATCGCAAATTCGCAAAGCTTTAATTTTAAGTGTTTTTGCATACCAAATAATTGCAATTGCAGCAAATATAAAACCTCCGTAAAATGTTAATCCACTAAAAGATAAAAGACTTCCAATAGGGTCTTTCATAAAGCTGTCGATATTTTCAAGGTTATCGAAAATTTTTGCACCAAGTAATCCGAATACTGCACCTAAAACCAGTATATTTGCTGTAATTTGAGTTGGCTGAATAGTTTCTTCAATTTCTTTTGATTTGCCATATTTTTTGACTTCTTTCTGATTATCAGAATATTTCAGATAGATAGCAATTCCTGCACCAAGTAATCCTCCAATAAAACTACCCTGAAGCGAAAGAATAAACTCCTGTGGATTTTCGACAAACGAAGAGTAATTAATAAATGCTTCAACAAGTTTATAAAATATAACAAAACCTATAGCACTGGAAATTGCATAATCCTGAATTTTTAATGGAGCTCCTTTTGTAACTTTTCGGCTCGATTCGGGAATAATTCCTAAAGCCAAATAACGCTTTATTTCTCTTGATAAAACAAAACTTACAGTTAAAAAAGCAACTGCTACAAAAAAGCCAAAACTTTGAATTGGCATTGGAATATTAATTCCGAATAAATCGTTTAGAAGGTCTGAAATTGTTGGGTACATTTTTTATTTGGGATTTTTAAATTATTTATTTTTAATATTTTTTCAATTTCAAAAAGTATATTTTGCAAAACATCAATTGAAACACTATTTCCAAACTGTTTATATGATTGAGAATCTGTCTGATTAAGTATAAAACTATCTGGAAAGCCCTGAACTCTTGCACATTCTCTTGGCGATAGTTTTCTTATAACTCCATCTATTAAATACAAACCTGTTTTTGCACCAACTCCTCCACCATATGCAGATAATGTAATTGCATGACCAAGTGGATGATAAATACGTTCTCCCTGCCCACCTTTATTAACTTTTCCAACTTGTATAGGCTTATTAAGCAATGTCATTTCTGCAAATAATGATGTTTGAGGAATATAGTCTTTGTAAATTTCAATATCGTTACGTTTTATAACTTTTGCATTTTTAGGATTATTTTCAAGTATTTCTAATAAACATACAGGTTTGCTTGTGGGGGTTGGAAATTTGAAAGTATCTGATTTTATGTCGTTTCTAAATGCAACAAAATAAATTCGTTCTCTATTTTGAGCTAAACCAAAATTGCTCGAATTTAATACTTTAAAAAAAACTTTATATTCTAATTTTTCAAGTGTATTTACTATGATTTTTAATGTATTTCCATTATCGTGCGTTACTAAATTTTTTACATTTTCAAGAAATACAACTTTTGGCTTTCTATAATTTACTATTCGTATTATATCAAAAAATAATGTGCCTCTAATATCCTCAAAGCCTTTTTGTTTGCCTGAAACTGAAAATGCTTGACATGGAAAACCTCCGCATAAAATATCATGCATTGGTACATCTTCTTCACTAATTTTTGTTATATCACCATTTG
>MEND01000120.1 GCA_001768975.1 Bacteroidetes bacterium GWA2_31_9
ATTTGATACTTGAATCTACCAAACATTAATATAGTCAACCTTTTGTTTTTTATATTGGGAAATATTATATATTTGAAAAAAAATAAAGCAAATGAGATTATTATTAATAAGCAATTCGACTAACGCAGGTGAAGCATATCTAAACTATCCAAAATTAAATATTAAAGATTTTTTAGGTTCAAATATTAAAAAAACATTATTTATTCCTTATGCAGGAGTTACATTTTCTTTCGACGATTATGCTTTAAAAGTTCAGGAAAGATTTTCTGAAATTGGCTATATAGTTGATTCAATTCACAAACACTCTAATCCGATTAAAGCAGTCGAAAATGCTGAAGCTATTGTTGTTGGAGGAGGCAATACTTTCAATTTATTAAAGTTAGTCCAAAGCAACAAACTTATTCATGCAGTCAGAGAAAAAGTCCTTTCTGGAACACCTTATGTTGGTTGGAGTGCCGGTTCAAACCTAGCTTGTCCGACAATTAGAACAACCAACGATATGCCTATTACTGAACCCGAAAGTTTTAATGCTTTTAATTTGGTTAATTTTCAAATAAATCCCCATTATCTTGATGCAAATCCTGCTCATCATGCTGGCGAAACCCGAGAACAACGATTAGAAGAATTTCTTGAATTAAATCCTGATATTTATGTAGTTGGACTACGTGAAGGAACAATGTTTCAGATTGAAAATAACAAAATTAAATTAATAGGAAGTCGTAATGCTCGTATTTTCAAAAAAGGGCATAATCCTATTGAACTTTCGACAAATGATGATTTTAGTTTTTTACTATAATTCTTAACTCTTCTTTGAAAAATATTTTTCTATTTTTTATCTTTTTTATTTGTAGCAATTTGTTTGCACAAAACGATACTTTAAATAAAACATTTAATTCAACTAACGTAAAAATATTTATTGATTGCGATTTTTGCGATTTGGACTTTATTAAAGAAGAAATGTCGTTTGTAAGTTATGTTCGTGACCCTAAAGTTGCAAATATTCAACTAATTATAAACGAGCAACCAACTGGAAGCGGTGGAAAAGAATATTCATTATTTTTTATTGGTTTAGATGGCTTTGAATATTTAAATGATATTCAAAAATATACTTCAAAACCAGATGATACTGAATCAGAAATTAGAGTTGGATTACTAAAAATAATGAAATTAGGCTTAATGAGATATTTAGCCCGAACACCTCTTGCCGATAAGTTCGAGATTACTTTTGTAAAAGAAGCTGCTGTTACTGATTCAATAATAGATAAATGGAAAAACTGGGTTTTTAATATCGATTTAAACGGATACTTTAGTGGTGAGGAATCTTATTCAAGCTATTATTACAATGGCAATATTTCTATTGGAAAAGTTACTGAAAAACAAAAGCTAAACTTTAATTATTTTTATAATCAAAATATTCGAAAATTTATAGTCGATGGCGATACAATTTTAGGCTCTACATTCACTCAGGACTTTAGCTGTTTATATGTAAAAAGCTTAAATAATCATTGGTCGGCAGGAAGCATAATTGATATCTATTCTTCAACATATAGAAATACTAAAATAAAAGCATTATTCGCACCAGCTGTTGAATATAATTTATTTCCATATTCTGAATCAAATAGTCGTCAATTAAGATTTCTTTACTCATTCAGATATAGTTATTCACAATATAGCGATTCAACAATTTTCGATAAAATTAATGAATCTCTTTTAAGTCAAAATCTTGAATTGGCACTGAACGTTAAACGCAAATGGGGTTCAATATCCACTGCCCTAAGTGCATCAAATTATTTTCATGATTTTACTAAAAACAGTTTAAATCTTTGGACAGAATTAAGTATAAGACTTTTTAAAGGATTTTCGGTAACTCTTTCAGGGAATACATCGCTAATAAACGATCAATTATTTTTACCAAAAGCTGAACCTACTTATGAAGAAATGTTACTTCAGCTTCGACAAACACAAACGGGATATTCATATTATATAAGTCTTGGGCTTTCTTATACATTCGGTTCAATTTACAGCAATATTGTAAATCCTCGTTTTGGAGATTGATTGTTTGGTCTTCATAACTAAATTAAATAGTTTTAAAAATAAAAAATTAATATCAGGTAAAGGAGCAATTCAATTAAAATTTATTCAACATTTTTTATGAATTATGATTAAGCAAGAAGCAATAAAAATATTTGAAGATAAAAAAGTAAGAAACTTATGGGATGCAGAAAGAGAAAAATGGTATATCTCTATTGTTGATGTAATATTGGTTTTAACAAATAGTCCAAATCCAAGAAAATATTGGAGTGTGTTGAAATCAAGGCTTAAGAAAGAAGGAAGTCAGTTGGCTACAAACTGTAGTCAACTGAAAATGTTAGCCTCTGATGGAAAATATTACAAAACAGATGTGGCTGATACAGAACAACTTTTCAGGTTGGTTCAGTCAATACCTTCTCCAAAAGCTGAACCATTTAAACTTTGGCTAGCTCAAATTGCATCTGATAGATTAGACGAAATGCAAGACCCAGAAATAAGTATTGATAGAGCATTAGAACAATATTTGCAATTAGGATACTCCGAAAACTGGATTAATCAACGATTGAAAAGTATCGAAATTCGTAAAGAATTAACAGACGAATGGAAAAAAATAGGATTAAAAGAAGGTGTGCAATTTGCAACACTAACTGATATTATTACTAAAGCTTGGGCAGATAAAACTACAAAGGAGTATAAAATATTAAAAGGTTTAAAAAAGGAAAATCTTCGAGATAATATGACTAATACGGAGTTGATTTTAAATATGTTAGCTGAAGCATCTTCTAAAGATATTTCTCAAGCTGTAAATCCAAAAACTTTTAAAGAAAGTAAAAAAGTAGCAAAACAAGGTGGTAATGTTGCTAAAGTTGCAAGACAGGAATTAGAAGCAAGAACAGGCAAAAAGGTAGTTTCAGAATTAAATGCTAAAACCGCTTTACAGATTAAAAATTCTGAAAAAAAATCAACTTAATAGAAAGAATATTGAATTTCCTTTTCATAAATTGAACAAAATGATAAATTTAGAATTTTTATGAATAAAAATATGCTTTCAAAAGAAGAATTAAAAAGATACAGCCGTCACATTAGGCTTCAGGAAGTTGGAATCGAAGGACAACAAAAGCTTAAAGATTCCAATGTTTTAGTTATTGGTGCAGGTGGTTTGGGTTGTCCAGTTTTACAATATTTGGCAGCTGCCGGAATTGGCACTATTGGAATTATTGATAACGATTTGGTCGATTTAAGCAACTTACAACGTCAAATACTTTTTAATGAAGTTGATTTAGAAAAACCAAAAGCATTGGTAGCTAAAGAAAAACTGCTAAAAATGAACTCAACAATTACAGTACATTCTTATTTTGAAAGACTTAATCCAAAAAACATTTTTAAAATATTTGATAAATACAACATAATAGTAGATTGTTCTGATAACTTCCCTACCCGATACTTGATAAACGATGCTTGTGTAATTACTAATAAACCATTGGTTTACGGAGCAATTGAACGATTCGATGGACAAGTTACTGTTTTTAATTATAAAAATGGACCAACTTTAAGATGTCTTTCGCCCGAACAGCCCGGTGCGTTTGATGTTCCATCATGTGCCGAAGTTGGTGTAATTGGTGTAATACCCGGAATAATTGGAGCATTTCAAGCTAATGAAGTAATAAAAATCATCTTGGGCTTAGGAGAAATCTTATCTGGAAAAATATTAATTTTTGATGCTCTAACTTATAATTTGAATTTAGTTAGATTAGATAAACAGGAATCATCTAACATTAAAACGCTTTCAGAATATAACGACTATTGCATTTCAAGCGAAGACGAGATTAAGCACATAACATACAGCGAATTAATTAAAAAATTAAAGAAAAAAGACAAAATCACAATTATTGATGTAAGATATCCTGAAGACTTAACAGATTTACCATTTGAAACCTTAAAAATCCCTATTTACGAGATTCATAATCATATTGATTTAATTCCTAAAAACTCTGATGTAGTTTTTATTTGCGACCATTCATCGAAAAGCATTATGGCAATTAATTTTCTTCAAAATAAACATTGTTTTAAAAACCTTATTAATCTGAAAGATGGATTATGTACAGTTACAATTTAGCTAAATCACAACTTTTAAAGATTTTGGTAATACCTCAACCTTAACTGGAAATTTTAAATCTGAAGGTTCTCCGTCAATATGCGAAAAAACGTTTTCCGTAGAATGAATTTCCAAATGCTTACATGTATAATTAGTTACAAAACATGATTTATGAATCGATTTTGTAAAAAGTCGAAATGCTAATACAGGAGCTACTATCATTGGAAATTTTCGCAAAACAACAACATTTAATAAGCCATCATCAATTTTGGCTTTTGGAGCAATTAAAACATTATTTCCAAATTGACTTGAGTTTGCAAGACTAATCATAAATGCCTTATTATTAACCTCATTTGAATCAATAAATAATTTAAATTTTTGATCTTTATACTTTGAAAATTCACTAAAAACAATTTTCAGATAACTACTAAAACCTCGTTTACCGAAAGTTGCAAACTTATGAGCAATCAAGCCATCAAATCCAATTCCTGCAACATTAAAAAAATACTGTTCATTAATTTTACAAGCATCAATAAATTTGAAATTATAACTATTTAATTTTTTTATTGCTTCATCTGTTTTCAACGGAATTTTTAAATGACGAGCTAATCCATTTCCCGAGCCAGTTGGAATAATTGCAAGTGCTGTATTTGAATTAATTAAACTGCTTGCTCCCTCATTAATAGTTCCATCGCCTCCAACAAGGCAAATTATATCAAATTCGGTTTTTCTTTTTGCACAAATTTCTTTAGCATGTCCGGTATATTGAGTATATTCAATTGTAGGAAAAAATATCTGCTTATTTAAAAATTGTTCAATTAAAGACTCAACCTTTTTTTGCTTTCCAACTCCAGATTTAGGATTTATAACAAATAATATTTTTGTTTGCTCATTCAACATACAACTTATTATCAATAATATTGTTATTGTAAATCTGAATAAATGCCTTCAATTTATTTGACATTTCAAGAATCTGATTTTGATTTCGTTTTACCAAATTAATCATTAAATACCTATCTTTCTTGTAATTGTAAAGCGAAATTATTTTTTCACCATCAAAATTCAGAACATAATCTCCTTCAATAATCTGATAAATACCATTTAGATAAGTGATATTAAAATGCGTAGAATCACTTTGAAGCATATTGTTTCCTAACGAAAAATAGGGCTTTTTATAATTTAAATACGATAATATAGTTGGCATTATATCAATGTGTTGAGCAACAACATCACTTTTACCAACCAATGAAGTATCGCCTGCACAATAAAATGCAATTGGAATTGAATATTTTCCAACATTGTTCACATAGTATCTATCTGAAGTCAAAGATGTATGATCAGCTGTAAAAACAAATAATGTATTCTTAAACCACGGCTCTTTCTCCGATTTTTCAAAAAACTTTCGAAGAGAATAATCAGCATATTGAATGCCTTTTAATATTTCATAATTTCCTCCTTTAAAAATACTATCATATTTAGAAGGTATTGTATATGGATGATGTGATGACAAAGTAAATAAACAAGCAAAAAATGGCGGTTTGAATGACGTTAAAACATCAGAAAAATATTGAAGAAATTCCTCGTCATAAATTCCCCAGTTTCCATCGAAATATTTTTCATTTTTAAACTCAGTTCGACCATAATATTTATCAAATTCTGTGGCTTTTGCAAAGTAATCAAAACCCATTGTTCCATTAGTTCCTCCATGAAAAAATGAAGAACTATAACCCTCTTTCCTCAATAAGTTCGGTAAGCTATTTAATTTATTCGATATATATGTTGATGTAATATAAGGGTTATCCATTAACGAAGGAATTGATGAAATAATAGAAGGTAAAGCTTCCATCGATTTTTTACCATTAGCATAAGCGTTTGTAAATACATAACTTTTTTCAAAAAGCGAA
>MEND01000121.1 GCA_001768975.1 Bacteroidetes bacterium GWA2_31_9
GTGCTAGCCACGATTGCTACAACTCTGATGGCATTCTTATACATAAATTCGGTGCTCACATTTTTCACACAAACCATGAAGATGTTTGGAATTATCTTTCACGATTTACAGAGTGGAATAATTATAAACATCAGGTTATGGCAAGTATAGGAGCTAAACTTTATCCTTTTCCAATCAACATTAATACATTAAACAGCCTATATAATCTTAATTTAAACGAAAAGACTGTAAATCAGTATTTCGAAAAAATCAGAATCAAAAAGGACAAAATTAATAATACCGAAGACCAGCTAATAACGACTTTTGGAGAAGATTTATATAATAAATTTTATAAGTTTTATACAAAAAAACAGTGGGGGTTATGGCCAAATGAATTAACACTTGATATTAATTCAAGAATTCAACCTCGAACAAACTATAACGATTATTTCTTTACAGATAAATATCAGGGAATTCCCAAAAACGGATATGCCGAATTAATTAATAACATTCTTTCTCAAAAGAATATAACGATTCAATTAGCAACCGATTTTAGCTCAATAAAAAATAAAATTAATTATAAATACTTAATTTATACAGGTAGAATTGATGAATATTTTGATTATCAATTCGGCAAATTGCCATTTCGTTCAATAAAATTTGAATACGAAACTCATAAAACTGAATTTTTTCAGGAAGTTGCTGTAATAAACTATACCGAAAATCTTGAAATTGAATACACTCGTATTGTAGAATCTAAACACATGACAGGTCAACAAAATCCAATTACAACAATTATTAAAGAATTTCCAACATCAAATGGAGAACCATACTATCCAATCCAACAACGGGAAAATATTGAATTATTTAGTAAATATAAATCTTTGGCTGAAAAATCTAAAAACGTATTTTTCTTAGGACGAGCTGCTGAGTATAAATATTATAATATGGATCAGGTTTGCCTTAATTCATTGAATCTTGCTACTGTTTTTTAGTATTGAATAATCTCTCAATTTATCATTATCAAAATTATGCTCTACATCTTAAAAACTTTTCCTTTAAGTTTTAGTTAAAATAAATCATTTTAGTAATTTTGAGCAACATTTAAAATATTTATATATGAATACCGGCAGTTATTTATCACGCCATAATGGCCCAAGAAACTCAGAAATAGAACAGATGTTGAAAGTTATTGGCGTTGATAGCGTTAATCAACTTATCGAACAAACAGTTCCTTCAAATATCAGGTTAGCAAAACCACTGGATTTACCAGAAGGATTAAGCGAATTTGAATATCTTAAAAAAGTAAAAGAAATAGCTTCAAAAAATAAGCTTTTCAAAACTTATATCGGAATGGGATATTATGGAACAATTCTTCCTTCTGTAATTCTACGAAATATTCTCGAAAACCCAAGCTGGTACACATCATACACTCCTTATCAGGCTGAAATTTCGCAAGGACGACTTGAGGCTCTTCTTAATTTCCAAACTATGGTTATTGACCTTACAGGAATGGAAATTGCAAACGCATCACTACTCGATGAAGCAACAGCAGCATCAGAAGCAATGATTATGATGTACAATAGCCGAACAAGAGATGCAGTTAAAAACGGAGCAAACCAAATTTTTGTTGACGAAAATACATTTCCACAAACACTCGAAGTAATTAAAACAAGAGCATTGCCGCTTGGAATTGAAGTTGTTACAGGCGATTTCAATTCTTATGGATTTAATGCTAAAGTTTTTGGAAGCATTATTCAATATCCTTCAGGCGATGGAAAAATATTTGATTATAGCCAATTTGTAACAAAATCACATGCAAATAATTCATTGGTTGCAGTTATTGCCGATATTATGAGCCTTGTAATGCTTACACCTCCAGGCGAGTGGGGTGCTGATATTGTAACAGGTTCAACACAACGTTTTGGAATTCCAATTGGCTATGGCGGACCACATGCAGCATATTTTGCAACTAAAGACCAATATAAGAGAACAATGCCGGGCAG
Organism: Bacteroidetes bacterium GWA2_31_9; assembly: GCA_001768975.1. Taxonomy (GTDB): domain Bacteria; phylum Bacteroidota; class Bacteroidia; order Bacteroidales; family GWF2-33-38; genus GWA2-31-9. The sequence goes on from MEND01000121.1 coordinate 1,986, forward strand.
AATTATCGGAATTTCTGTTGACGCAAAAGGAAATACTGCTTTACGTATGGCATTACAAACTCGCGAACAGCATATTAAGAGAGAAAAAGCAACTTCAAATATTTGTACTGCTCAAGCACTTTTGGCAAATATGGCAGGAATGTACGCTGCTTATCATGGACCAGATGGACTTAAACAAATTGCCGGAAAAATTCATGCTTTTGCAACTTTAGTTTCCGAAAAATTAACTGAACTTGGTTATACTCAGGAAAATAAAAACTATTTCGATACACTTAAAGTTAGCTTGCCATCGGGTGTAACATCAACTCAAATTAAAGCAATTGCATTAGATAACGAAATAAATCTGATGTATTATGCTGATAATAAAATAGGAATAAGCCTTGACGAAACTGTTTCTGTTCAGGATCTAATTTTATTGTTAAATGTGTTTGCAACAGCAGTAGGAAAGCAAGTTGGAAAATTATCTACAGATTTTAACAAACATAGTTTTGAGCAAAAATTTGCAAGAAAATCTACATTCCTTTCACATCCTGTTTTCAATCGTTATCATTCTGAAACTGAGATGATGCGTTACATCAAAAAACTCGAAAGAAAAGATATTTCCTTAACTCATTCGATGATTTCGTTAGGCTCTTGCACAATGAAGCTAAATCCTGCTACATCAATGCTTCCGTTAAGCTGGATGGAATTTGGAAATATTCACCCATTTGTGCCACAAAATCAGGCAGAAGGCTATCATTACATGTTTTTTGAATTAGAAAAATACTTGAAAGAAGTTACAGGTTTTGATTCATTTTCGTTTCAGCCAAATTCGGGTGCAGCAGGCGAATATGCAGGATTGATGGTTATTCGTCAATATCATATTAAACACGGACATGCAAACCGCAATGTTGTATTAATTCCATCGTCGGCACACGGAACAAACCCAGCAAGTGCTGCAATGGCAGGAATGGATATTGTTGTGGTTGAATGCGATAGCAATGGAAATATCAATATCGAAGATGTTAAGAAAAAAGCCGAACTTCATAAAGATAATCTATCGTGTTTTATGGTTACTTATCCATCAACACATGGAGTTTTTGAAAGTAAAATCATCGAAATGATTGAAATTATTCATCAATACGGTGGCTTGGTTTATATGGATGGGGCAAATATGAATGCACAGGTTGGACTTACAAGCCCTGCTCGTATTGGTGCCGATGTTTGCCATTTGAATCTGCATAAAACATTTGCTATTCCTCATGGAGGCGGCGGTCCGGGAGTTGGTCCAATTGGAGTAGCAAAGCATCTTGTTGAATATTTACCAAAACATCCGGTTATTAAAACAGGTGGCGAAAATGGCGTAAGTGCCATATCGGCTGCACCTTATGGAAGTGCAAGTATTTTTACAATTTCACATGCTTATTGCTGTATGCTTGGCGGCAGAGGACTTACAGAAGCAACAAAATATGCAATTCTAAATGCAAATTATATAGCATCGGCTCTAAAAAATTATTACGATGTATTATACACCGGCGAAAACGGAAGAGTAGCTCACGAAATGATTTTAGATTGCCACAAATTTAAAGAAGCCGGAATTACCGAAACCGATATTGCAAAACGACTTATGGATTTTGGATTTCATGCACCAACACTTTCGTTCCCTGTTCATGGAACATTAATGATTGAGCCAACTGAAAGCGAATCGTTACAAGAACTTGACCGTTTTATAGAAGCTATGATTACAATTTATAAAGAAATAGAAGAAATAAAATCAGGAAAAGCAGATGCTATCGATAATGTTCTTTTAAATTCGCCTCACTCCGAACACGAATTACTTGCCGACGAATGGAATCATAAATATTCTCGTTCAAAAGCTGCTTACCCGCTAAGCTGGATTAAGGAAAATAAATTTTTCCCAACAGTTAGCCGAGTTGATAATGCTTATGGCGATAGAAATTTAGTTTGTGCTTGTGCTCCGGTTGAGGATTATAGGTAATTAATTGAAAATCTAATATTGAAAAAGCTCAGTTCTGTTGGAATTGGGCTTTTTTGTTTTTTCAAGCAAGCACTTCGCAGCTTGAAGTTACAAACTTCAAGCTATCTGTAATTACGCAGAATCTCAACTGAGGCTATGCTGAAGCATGATGCATATAGGAGCTGTTGTACAGTAATAAACTGTTCTGGATTTTACATTGAAGTTGCAAACTTCAATGTGAGTTGGAAATACTAAAAGATTATTTTACACTTTTTATATTGATTTTGTTACTATTTGTATCTAATTTTTCAAGTTGAAAAAAATAGCAGTCCATACGAGTCTCTAATATTGACTGTTTTTCTTTCAATACTTGTATATCTTCTTGCAATTCATTATTTTCATTTTTAAGACTATCATTATTAATCGTCATATAAATAGTAGCCAAAACAAGTAATATATTAAAAATAAAAGATATGTTTTCTTTAATAATTTTATATAATCTTAATCTTTTCAATTCTGCAAATGATTTGAATTTATATCCTTGCATAGTAAGTCTATAAGACCTATTGCCGACTTTTTTAATTAGATTAATATCTTCTAAGCAACCAAGTATAGTAAATTCATTATGTGCAGTTCCAAGTCCTACTCCTTTCTTTATTTCATCATCAGTTAAAGAGCCTTTATTTATTTTTAAATACTCTATTAATTTTGTTGCGGTATTTTTTTGTTGCCTATTCATAGTTCTAATTAATAATTATAATAGTATTAGCATAAAGGAATTTCGCATATTTGCATGGGTAAGCTGTTGTTACTTTTTGTATCCTTGTGTTGGAACTCTTGGCTTATAATCATAAATCGCCCATGTTTTTTTTGAATTAACACATAAATATATAGTCTTATCTTTCAAATCATAGCTAATAGATACTGTGTAGTGAAATCCATTTTTATAGAAAGTATTCCATTCTCTTAAATTATCATCAGGTGCTTTGTCTGGGTCTTTTCCCCTTATAACGGAAATATCTCTCATTTCAAAAGTTCCATAAAAAGTTGAATCATCCCCAAAAATACTAAACAAGTTTTCAATTGTTTTTTTTAGTTCTCTTTCATCAGCTTCGTCTTTAAGAAAGGTCGCATCTCTACTTCCATCTGATTTGTCCGATAGTAATACAGTATCAAAATAGATATCTGGTCCTAATTCACCATGAGAAGATTTTATCACTCCAGCAGTTTCAGCTTCAATAGAAATCTCCGTTGGCTTAAAGTTATCATGACTAAGTCCAAAAAAATCGATGCCAATTTCTTTTAATAGTCTTACATAATCTTTTGCTTTTTCTTTCCTGCTAAATAAGCCCATAATAATTTATTTAATTATCAAGTTTGTATTTCGTTCATTTTTTCAATAACAGCTACATCTGTATTCCCACATATTATGGGTATATTCCCAATATCCGCAATAAATAACTATACATTATCTCAAAATTAATTCATTTCAAATTAATTATCAAATATAAACTATAAAGATTTAAAACTAGCTGATATAAAGCGTGAAAGTATTTGTAAATTTATACCAAACCGCTAACAAAAGAGTGATAACGAATTTTGTTTGCTGGTTTGGTTAATGCCAACCGACTAACAGTTTTAAAATAAAAACAACGTGAATTATTTTAAATATCTTGTTAGCGAGTCGGTATTAGAACTCTTGACCCACAATTTATTTTAATTTCATTGTAAATAATTTTGTAGCACTATTCACAATTTTGTACTAAACAATTTTGAGTTTGCCCATAGGGCAATTACGACAATAAAAAAAAGCAACAATTCAGTAGACATCTTTCCAAATTAATATTTGTATAACCCTGACCTTTAGGTCGGGGAAAAACAATATGAAAAAAAGGGCTTAGCCCTGAATTTTATTAATAATAAGAAGTTATTGCGATGACAAACAAAAATTTTGAACAAAAGGCATGGCTAAAGCCAAGAATGCTTTCGATTTCTTCAATCCCCGACCTAAAGGTCAGGGTTAATAATCCTTATTATTAATTTGGAAAGATGTCTAGTATTTCCAATATGGAATATACAAGATACAATTGGTTGTAAAAACTTACCACTTTATATATGTCCTACGGACAATCATTAATATCGTTATTGTATTTTATTGACATTGAAGCTCGCGAAGTAAATTCGGGACAGTCTCTATGGGCTTTTTTCAGAATCCAAATTATGTTTCTTAATAAAAAAAATAAGACAGTTTGTTGCTGAATTCGGAATAATGAAATTAAAACCTATTTTTTAGTCAGTTAATAAAGTGATACCGCTTAAATTGGCTTTACCGTTTTTCAAAAATTCGTAAGTCATTCTATCGGATTTACAATCAATAAATTGAATCCCTTTTAAGTTTTTATTTTTAAAGAAAGTGTTTATAAGAGTTGAGTTTTGGAATGTTAGCTTTTTAAAGGCACAGTTTTCAAAATAGCAGTCCTCCAATGTGCCATTGAAAACTATATCGGCAATCGCCATTCCTATAAAAGAGCTACGATTCCATACAGCATTAGCAATTGTATTTTTCTCGAAACCACCTGTTTTAATAACAACTCCAGTAAAATCGGCATCGGTAAAATCGCAACCATAGATATAGCTTCCCAAAAATTCAGTTTCTTTGAGTGAACAGTTTTTAAATATATTGTTGGCTAAGTTTGAACTCTGAATATGGCTGTTGCTGATGTCGGAATCAGAGAAGTTACAGCTATCAACATTATTGCTTTTTAGAAGAAGTTGCGACAAATCTGAACCAATAAACTTGCAGTTCTTCATATTGGAGGAACTGAATTTTTCATGCAAATTTTTCAACCCCGAAAAGTCTGCGTCCACCCAATTCCCACGCGACATATCCCATTTAAGCTTTTTCGTCTGCAATTCAGTCGATTGCTTAACCACAAGCTCAGTTGTTGACATTTCGGTAACCGTCGATTGTATGTTTTCTGAAAAGTAGTTAAGGTCAACAGCCAGAATTTCTGCCATACGGTTAAACGTAATGATGTCGGGCATTGATTCTCCACGCTCCCATTTACCGACTGCCTGCGAACTAATGAATAGACGTTGAGCAAGTTGGGCTTGAGAAATATTTGTTTTTTTTCGTGCTTCGGCAATTTTATTGCCAATTAATTTAGTATTTAACATAATTGCTATTTATTTGGTTATTCGACACAGCAAAGATATTCGGAATCATTTCCAGAATCAAAAAAATACAAAAACTTATAGTTGTATTTACGCTATTTATAGTTGTTATTTAACAACTATTAGTAGTATATGTCGAGATTTAAGGTTAATTTTTTGTAAACAGACAACCACCTGCTATATGCTTACACACTTACTACCTGAAAGACAGAGATCCAATGTCATTAAGTTTATCTACAAGTCCAATAGGACTTGAATTTGAATAACCCACAATGAAATTGGGGGTTATTCAAACTAAAAGGGCATTGTATTACACTATTTCATGCATATTGATTAATTTTAAACATAAATTTAATCAAAAGTGTATTATACGGCACTTTTTGTTGTTTCTATTTAGATTGTGTTAGTTTTTTTAGAAGAAGTAACGTTTTGCAACTACCTGAAGGACGGAACTTTTACCACAAAACTTGATTTAAAAACGAAACTTTATTGCGTATGTGAAGTAAATGGGAGTTTTTCTTTTGGTCATCCCTTCGTTTTTCTATTTCCCTTTTCCCAATTTCACACCAAAAAGCCTTCATTTCTAATTTTTCTGTGTATCTCATTTATGTTTTTCGGAATATCCGCTTTTAGCAACCAATTTACATCAAATCCATTTCGTATGGCTGTTTGCATCAAATAATTGCTTTCAGAAATTAGTTCACCCAAATTAATTAAATTGTCATTAAATTCTATTCGATAATCTTCATGCAAAGCATTAATCAATATTAAAATTTTGAAAGCTCTTGCTATAACATAAATGCAAAATTTGTATGATTTTACAGCTTTTGATTGATCTATATTTTTATTGTTAAGACGCAATACTTCGTTGAGCATCAGTAAATTTAAACTTATTTCGCCAAATTTATCTTTTGTGGTTTTTACATGTGTGGTAATTTCTCCACTCAAATAACGCATATCCATCATTAAATAACCAGGACTATGAAAATAATTAGTCATTTTTTCTACATTAGTTTTAACAATTATTTCCATTTCTGCTCTGCGTTCATCAACATTTTTGGAACTTAATAACTCAAAGTTCAAACGATTTGCTAAAACTAAATCGTATTTGAGTAATCTAAATATTAATTTATCTTTTTCTGCTGATGGCAGTTGGCTTATCGCTCTTTTAAATTCTGGTTCAAATTTCATTGTAATTTACCTCCGTAATGTTGTGTTATGTCTCCGTGTAACAATTTATCAATTTAACAATTTATCAATGTAACAGTTGTAATTTACTTTAAAACTATTTTACTTTATCGAAAGTCAATTCAAAGCTTATTCCACCTTGTAAAGAAAGAACTTTTAGCCTTTTATATTTTAATTCATAAATTGACCATGATTCTGATTTTCCATTATAAGCATTATCAGACCAATAATGATAATTGCCATTAATATCTATCCAGTAATAATAATTAATCCAGTTTTTTGTAATTGAGATAGATTCATTTTTATTAAAAAACTCCCATGTGCCGTTACCCACAGCACTATCAATTTCATATTTTATTACACTGCCATCTTTTTTAAATTCATAAGTAAAATCGGGGATTTCTGCCTGACTACCGTTTCCTGTACTAACATCAATTAATTTCCATTTTCCTGTTAGTCGTTGAGTTTTTGACCTTAAACTTAATAATGGACCATCTTCATATTTTTTGCATGAAACTATTAAGAATAATAATATTATTGGTAAAAGTAGTTTTTTCATTTTATTAGTTAATTTTTTGTAAAAAAGCATCCCGAAATTTCGCATAAATTTGCAAAATTTCGGGTAAATTACTTTTCAATAAGTTTAAATTTTAGTTAGGAATACATTTGATTTTATAATTATATGCACCTGAATTTCCTTCTAATAGTAATAAATTTGAATTAATGGTAGTAATATTACATGAATATTCGCAATTATCAGATTGTACCTGAGTTAAACCATAACATAAAATACTTTCATTTCCGTCTGAAAATCGCCAGTAACGATTATCGTATAAAACACCCGGCTGTCCATTATAAGTATATTCTTCGGATGTAAAGTAAGTGCCATAACTTGTGAAATTAACATCAAACCTACTATATGTTATCATGTCGCTGGGTATAGCATAAGAAGTATCAAATGTGCTTGTATTAACCATGTAATATTCTACAACTTTCCAAGTTTTACAAAGTAGATTTGCAGTAGTGCCTGTAATAGTTTGCGAGCCTACAGTAGTAAATATTGTACTTGTTTCAGCTGTAGCATTTATATATAGTATAAAACTAAAGTTTGTACTGTCAATGCTAACTATCTCAACATATCCGTAATTTTCAAGAATAATTCTATTATTGCTACTTGAAAAATAACAACTTCCACTAGTGGCAGTTCCATCGTCAAACATAATAAAATAATGACCGTTTGTTGTGAATTCAATCCATACATATTCAACTGTGTTTGTTGATTTTGTGGTGCTTACATACCATTTTTTAGCATATTGTGAAGGAACCGTTTTTTGGGTGGTTGGAGTTACAATGGGGGAGGGTTCTGGCTCTGTTTTATCCTTTTTGCAAGCTGTAAAAGCCATGATAATACTAGAGAAAAGCATAATGTTAAATATAAACTTTTTCATAAAATTTAATTTTTATTAGTTATTTAATATTGAATAAAATTAAGCAAATATAATTAATTAATTGAATTATTTGTTTTTTGTAAAAATAAATATTAATATATATTTATTGTTCTGTTTATAAGTAATATATGAATTTATTACAATTAAATCAGTATGTATTTGATTGATAATTAAGAGTAAATATTGATAGTGTAAGTAGTATTTATTAAGTAGTTTGATATATGTTATTTTAAATTTTGTAATTAGTATCTCTTAGAAAACTCCAATAATTTCGTTACTCTGGTTTTGAAAACAGTTGTT
>MEND01000122.1:0-1381 GCA_001768975.1 Bacteroidetes bacterium GWA2_31_9
AAATTCCAAACCCCAAACTCCAAACTCCAAACTCTGGAGTATTAATATATCCAAACCCTGTTACTCAAGGTAAATTATCAATAGAATACAATTTTGTTAATAAAGAAAATATAGACCTTATAATTTCCGACATTACCGGAAAAGCAGTAAAAAGTTATCTGTTAGACTCAGAAAATAACTCACTTAAAATTGAAAATCTTAACTTACCATCAGGTATTTATTATTTCAAAGTAAAAAATAGCGATACACTTAATTTTAATGAAAAAATAATTATCATAAATTAACCATGTTAAAAAAAATAATATCATCATTATTTTATTTAATCGTTTTTGAAGGATTAATATATTCTCAGACAGATGTGTTTTATAAGTTATATGATTATAATAATCAGTATGATGGTACAACTTCAATAATTCAAACATCAGATAATTATTATGTTATTGCAGGAGGTACATACAATGATACAATTCCGTCCGATGCATTATTTATTATCAAAATAAATTATAAAGGTGATACTATATGGGAAACAATTATAGACCCCAACCCGCAGGGAGATAATGCTTCGTGTGTAGTTGAGTCCCCTTCTCATAATTATATCATAAGTGGTACAACAAAAGATTCAGCAGGTATTAAAGCTGATTTATTTTTAATGAATGTAAGTCATAATGGTCTAATAAATTGGTTTAAGCGATATGGTGGTACAGATAATGATTACAACGAAAAAGTAATCCTAACCAACGATGGAGGTTATTTACTGGCTGGTTCAACTTTGTCAAACACCAACGGATACGAAGACGCATACCTTGTAAAAACTGATAGTCTTGGTAATCAGCAATGGGCAAAACAGTACGGAGGAAATAATTCTGATATTTTTTATTCCGTAATACAAATGCCTGATGGCAATTATCTGGCTACTGGTACTTCAAACAGTTACGATGCAACTATCAGTACATATATTACAAAAATTGATACAGCAGGTAATTTAATCTGGTATAAAACATTAAGCTATGGCGAAAGTTCAGGTGCTCTTGATTTTGTTCAGACAACAGAGACCGATTTATACTTAGTTGGTAATACTTATGTTGGTGGTCAATCCGATGCTTACTTGTTAAAAACAGATAGTGCAGGAAATAAAATTTGGGATAAAACTTTTTCAAAAGGAAGTGATTTTGATGGTTTTTCAAGAATATCGTTGTTATCCGATGGTAGTTTTGTTTGTGGAGGAACAACACGCGATTACAGCAATTTAAAACCTCGTGCATGGTTTGTTTATTTTAATGAAAATGCTGACAGCCTCTGGACAAAAACCTACACCTATTACGGAGGCAATACCAGCGATTATCTTTACGATATGCAGCCCACAAGCGATGGAGGTTTTGTA
>MEND01000122.1:1435-10711 GCA_001768975.1 Bacteroidetes bacterium GWA2_31_9
AGTATTAATATATCCAAATCCATCACAAGGAATAATTACAATAGAATATAATTTCAGCAAAGAATCATTATTCGAGTTATTCGATTTTACAGGCAAAAAGCTATTATCAAAACATTTTCCAAAATCAGAAAACAAAATACTAATCAACCTTGAAAAGCTAAACAATGGGATTTATTTTTATAAAGTTTATGATTCTGATAATTCAATACAAACAGGAAAGCTAATTTTAACAAATTAAAATATAGTCCCTATTATAAAGAAGATATTAGATTTATGAATTTTGTAATTTTTCAAATTTACAGTTTAATAATATTTTTAATAACATAAAATATTTTTTAAAGTTAAGATTTACAACTACTGTCAAATAAAGTCTAAAAATTGTTATTAATTTATTCTAAATAAAAATTGAATAATTCATTCTCTTTTTCTAATTTAGGCAGATAAATTTTGGAATTATGCAATGCGAAGAAATAAAAGACTCTGTTAAAAACCTATTCATAGGTTATCTTGAAAGAAATGGTCATAGAAAAACACCTGAACGTTTTGCTATACTAGACGAAATATACACTCGTGAAGGGCATTTCGACATAGAGGCATTATACATATTGATGAAGAATAAAAATTACAGAGTCAGTAGAGCAACACTATATAATACAATTGAATTATTGCTTGACTGCAACTTAGTTATTAAGCATCAGTTTGGAAAAAACATTGCTCAGTTTGAAAAAGCTCATCAATGCAAACAGCACGATCACCTTATTTGTACAGTGTGTGGAAATGTTACAGAGTTTTGTGATCCAAGAATTCAGGAAATTGAATCTTCAGTAGCTTCAATGTCGGACTTTAAGGTAATGCATCATTCTCTTTATGTATATGGCGTTTGCAAAGATTGTAAAGGCAAAAATTAATTCAATTACTTACTTTTTATAAAATTTTATTTTTAATGAAAGCAGATATTTTATTAGGTCTTCAATGGGGCGACGAAGGAAAAGGAAAGATTGTTGATGTTTTAACTCCATCTTATGATGTAATAGCACGATTTCAGGGAGGACCAAATGCTGGACATTCTTTAGAATTCAATAATATTAAGCATGTTTTGCACACAATTCCTTCAGGAATTTTTCACCCCGATGCAATTAATATTATTGGAAATGGAGTTGTATTAGATCCTGTAATTTTTAAGAAAGAAATTGAAGCAATAAAAAAGCTTGGAATTAATCCAATTGATAATTTACTGATTTCAAATAAAGCACATTTGATTTTACCAACTCACCGTCAGCTCGATGCAGCTTATGAACATGCCAAAGGCACTGGTAAAATTGGCTCAACTTTAAAAGGAATAGGTCCGGCATATACCGATAAAGTTGCACGAAACGGTCTCCGAACTGGTGATGTATTATCTGACTTTTTTTATGATAAATATGCATTCTATAAAAGTAAACATTTAGATATATTACAACACTTAAATTATATTCAGGATTTTTCAGAATATGAAAAAGAGTGGATTGAAGGAGTTGAGCTTCTAAAACAATTTAAGTTTATAAGCTGTAGTTACGTTGTAAATCAGTATTTATTAGAAAATAAAAAAATTCTGGCAGAAGGTGCTCAAGGAACAATGCTTGATATTGATTTTGGAACTTATCCTTTTGTAACATCATCAAATACAGTTAGTGCAGGAGCTTGTACAGGTCTTGGAATTTCCCCAAATAATATGGGCGAAATAATAGGAATTTTTAAAGCATATTGTACAAGAGTTGGTAGTGGTCCTTTCCCAACAGAACAATTAAATGAAACAGGTGAATTACTTCGTAAATTTGGTAACGAATATGGTTCTACAACTGGACGACCGCGCCGATGTGGCTGGTTAGATATTCCTGCTTTAAAATATTCTATAATGATTAATGGAATAACTCAGCTAATAATTACAAAAGCAGATGTTCTAAATACATTCGATAAAATTAAAGTTTGTACAACTTATCTTGTAAATGGAGTCGAAACAGAAGAAATTCCTTATGATTTGTCATTAGCTACACCAGTTTATACTGAATTTGATGGTTGGAAAGAAGATCTTACTAATATTAGAACATTTTCAGAACTTCCTAAAAAATTAAAAGACTATTTACAATTTGTAGAATCAACTGTTAATGTGCCTATTACAATAGTTTCTACTGGACCAGATAGATTAGAAACTATATTTTTGCGATAGAGCAAAAATCATTAAATTTTAATAATAGTATTCATTTTTTTAAATTCAAATATATTTTGAATTTCGTTATTATTTATTTTAACTTAGCTCGCTTTTAAAAACACTTATGTGGGATAAACTTACACACTTAATCCTTAGAAATAGAATAATTATAATTTGCTTATTGATTGGCTTTACTGCTTTTATGGGCTATAAAGCTTCAAAGGTAGAGTTATCTTATGAATATGTTAGATTACTTCCAGAAACCGATTCTGCTTATGTAGATTTTCTTAAATTCAAGCAAATCTTCGGAAATGAAGGCAATATGGTGTTTTTTGCTGTTCAAGACACAGCTTTTTTTAAGCTAAATAAATATAACGATTGGTATGAATTAGGTAACAAAATTAAAACTATTGATGGTGTTTCTGGAGTTATATCTAGTGCACATTGTTACGAATTATTAAAAGACACTTCAAAAAAACAATTTGTAACAGAAAAAATACTTTCAGCAAAGTTAAACTCACAACTTGAAACCGATAGCATTTCTAAGCTATTTCATTCATTACCATTTTATCGCGATTTTTTATATAATGATAGTAGTAGTGTTTATTTAATGATTGTTTCTATCTCAAAACAAAAACTTGATAGTAAGGATAGACGATTTCTAATCGACGATATTAAAAAATTAGCTGATGATTTTGGTACAAAATACAATTTAAATGTTAGCTATTCTGGTCTTCCATTCATTCGAACTGCAATTTCTGAAAAAGTAAAACAAGAACTTTTCTTATTTACAATTTTAGCTTTTATAGTTGTGATAATTGTACTATTTGCATTTTTCCGATCAGTTAATTCGGTTGTTGTTACAATGACAATAGTTACTGTTGCAGTAATTTGGTCTCTTGGTACAATCGTTTTATTAGGATATAAAATTACACTTTTAACAGGAATAATTCCACCATTATTGATTGTTATAGGGATACCTTATAGTATTTATCCACTTAATAAATATCATTACGAATTTCGGAAACATGGAAATCAAGCAAAAGCATTGCAAAGAGTAATCGGGAGAGTTGGAAATGCTATGTTTTTGAGTAACTTGACAACAGCAGTTGGCTTTGGTACGTTTATAATAGCAAGTACTGAGGTTCTTAGAGAATTTGGACTAGTAGCTTCTATGAATATTTTCGGAATATTTATTTTGGCAGTATTAATTGTTCCAATTTTTTATAGTTATTTACCTCCTCCACGGGAAAAGCATACAAAGCATCTTGATAATAGATTTTTTGAAAAAATAATTGGTTTTTTGATTGCATTTACAATGAATTATAGAAAGACTATTTATTTTGGAGCTGTTATCTTTTTTTTACTTTCAATATGGGGTTTATTATTATTAAAAAGCACAGGATATGTCGTTGATGATATCCCAAAACATGATGTAGTTTACCGAGATTTGAAATTTTTTGAAAAACATTTTAAAGGTGTAATTCCTTTAGAAATTGCTATTGATACTAAAAAGAAAAATGGAGCAGTTAAAGTAAGTAATTTTAATAAAATTGAAAAACTACAAATAGCACTACAAAAGTACCCTGAATTATCAAGACCAATATCTTTTAATGAATTAGTGAAGTTTGCAAAGCAATCTTTTTATAATGGAAAGGAAAAACATTATAAAATACCGAGCGAACAAGAGAAAAACTTTATAATGCCATACATTCCTCAAAAAGAAGGCGAGGATAAATATCTGAAATCTTTCTTAGACTCATCACGACAAGTTATGAGAGTTAGTATTCAAATGGCTGATATTGGCACAACAAAAATGGAAAAAATGGATCAAATAATAAGGGCAGAGGTTGACTCAATTTTTCCATCATCCGATTATGGTAAAATTATCACTGGAACTAGTATAATGTATTATAAAGGAACAGAATATTTGATTTCAAACCTTATTCAAAGTGTTGCTTTGGCAATATTTATTATCTCTTTAATTATGGCATGGATGTTTCGTTCGTTTAGAATGATTGTAATTTCTTTAATACCGAATGTTCTTCCTCTACTTATGACTGGTGCATTAATGGGATTTTCTAATATTCCAATTAAACCATCTACAATACTTGTATTTAGTATTGCATTTGGAATCTCTGTCGATAATACTCTACACTTTTTATCCAAATATCGACAGGAGTTGAAAATTAATAATTGGAACATTGCTCTTGCTGTGCAAAAATCACTTAAGGAAGTTGGACTTAGTATGATTTATACATCAATAATATTGTTCTTCGGATTTGGGATTTTTGTAGCTTCAAATTTTGGTGGAACAGTTGCATTAGGTTTATTAATTTCATTTACATTGATAGTAGCTGCTCTTGCTAATCTCTTATTACTTCCATCATTTTTAATGACAATGGAAAGAGTAATGACAATGAGGACTTTAGCAAGTGAACCATTTCTTCAAATTTATGACGAAGAAGACGATATTGATGTTGATGAACTCGAAATTGTTTCGATTACTAAAGTAGAATAATATGCAAAAAATTTTAGTTACTGGTGGATCAGGTTTTATTGGAAGTGCTATTGCTGAAAGGTTAATTTTGGATAGTAATAATTACGTTGTAATTGTCGATAACTTATTAACCGGAAATATCGGAAAACTACCTAACTTACCTCGAACAAACTGGAAGTTTATTAGAGCTGATATCAATATTTATAAAGATATTGCAGAAATAATGTTTGCATATCAGTTCGATTATGTATTTCATTATGCTGCTTTAGTAGGAGTTAAGCGAACTTTGGAAAATCCTGTAAGTGTTCTTCACGATATTGATGGAATTAAAAACATATTGGATTTATCAAAGAACACAGGAGTCAAAAGAATTTATTATTCGTCTTCTTCTGAAATATATGGAGAACCTGTCGAATTTCCACAAAACGAGTACACAACCCCTTTAAATTCTAGATTGCCTTATGCAATTGTAAAAAATGTTGGAGAAGCTTTCTTACGTTCATATTATCAGGAATTTGGTTTAGAATATACAATTTTTAGATTTTTCAATACTTTCGGACCAAAGCAAAGTATAAACTTTGTTATAAGTCGCTTTTTACAAAGAGCTTTAAACAATCACGACATCGCAATTTATGGTGATGGTACTCAAACAAGAACTTTTTGTTATATTGATGACAATATTGATGCAACTATAAGTACTTTTTTAAACAACACATGTGTAAATGATGTCGCAAATATTGGTGGATCTGATGAAATGACTATTCTTGATTTGGCAAAAACTATCATAAAAGTTACTAATTCTAAATCAAAGATTATTCACCTTCCAGAGTTAAAAGAAGGAGATATGAAACGTCGTAAACCTGATACTACAAAAATGAAAGGCTTACTGAATAAAGCTCCGATTTCACTTGAACAAGGATTAAAAAATATTCTTGATATTGGTCTTTTTGAATTAAATAACTTTGTATCTTAATGATTTCTATTGAAAAAATTTCCGAAATTATTGAAAATGAAATAAAACAAATTGATTTCAAATCAACACCGTCGGAGCTTTACCAACCAATTTACTATGCATTAGAAAGTGGCGGAAAACGAATTCGTCCAGCATTAGCATTATTAGCTTGTAATTTATTTTCTGAAAGCATAAATGAAGCTATTTTGCCAGCAATCGGAATTGAAATTTTTCACAACTTTACTCTTCTTCATGATGATATAATGGACAAAGCCGATTTGCGACGTAATCGTGCAACAGTTCATAAAAAATGGTCAGAAAATGTTGCAATATTATCGGGTGATGCAATGATGATAAAATCTTACGACTTTTTTTACAATTTAAGTCCCGATTTATTCAAAAAAACATTTGAAATTTTCAATAAAACAGCCCTGCAAGTTTGCGAAGGTCAGCAGTTTGATATGAATTTTGAATCTATCGAAAATGTAAGTCAATCGGATTATTTAAAAATGATTGAACTTAAAACTGCTGTTTTGCTTGGAGCAAGCTTAAAAATAGGAGCTATGATTGGCGGTGCCGATGTTAAACAAGCTGATTTATTGTACGATTTTGGAAAAAACTTAGGCATCTCATTTCAACTTCACGACGATTATTTAGATTCGTTTGGGAATCAAGATTTGTTTGGAAAGAAAATAGGTGGCGATATTACAGCCAATAAAAAAACATTTTTGTATATAAAAGCCCTCGAACTTGCCGATAGCAGAGTTAAAAAAAATCTTATCGAATTATATTCAACTTCAAACATTGACCACGAAAATAAAGTAAAATCAGTTTTAGATATTTTTAATGATTTGAATGTAAAGAATGTTACATTAAATGAAATTGATAAATACTACAATTTAGCTAACAAAAGTTTGCAAGTTTTAGATATTGATAAAAGCAAACTAAGTATTATTTTAGCTTTTGTAGAAAATTTAAAAAATCGAAAAAACTAAATTTTAAAGCTCAAAAGGATTTAATAAGCTACAGTTTCATAAACCTATTTTGTCATTCTTTAGTCAATAAAATTATTGACGAATATTTAATTTGTGATGACAAACTGCATTCTCAAATAGATTATACTTAAAAAACATATAAAACCTAAAACAAAATAAAGACATTATCATCTTTTATTTTTTTATATTAAAATTTAATTAAAACATTTAATAACTTTGCACTCATTTTTAAACTAAACAAACAAATTATTTATGAAAAACATTACATTTTTAATGATGTTATTTTTATTAACGTCCATTGTCTTTGGGCAGAAAACTAAAACTATTTCTGTTCCTACTAGAGACAATTCTTTTTCAACATTAATTTCAAAACCGGCTACAAAGTCTGTTTTGCTTAAACGAGCTATTGGCAAACCAATAAATTTATCCGCAAACAAGCTAGTAACAGGAGCATTAACTTGTAATACTTTTTATGTGCCTGGTACTACAATGGATTTAGAATTCACCTTAAATTTAACAAATCTTGATGATGAATTTGGTGATTATTTTGAAGTTGTTTTTCCTGTTGGTATTACACCAAACAGTAGTCCAACAGTTAATATGGACATAACAAATCCTTTTTGCCCTATTGAAACACTTAATGCAATTGTAGGACAAACAATTTCTTGGGGAGTAGATGATAATGACCAATGTGGAGGAATCGCTTCAAGCACTTCACGTAATTTTATTGTTAATGTTACGATAGGTGGTGGCGTTACTGGCGACCAAGTTGCTACATTCTTAGTATCAGGTGATACTTATGGTGGAAGTCCAGGTGATTTAAGCGGAAATGTTACCATGCAAGAAGTGCCAGCATGTATGCCTTCTTCTGTTGCAACAGCAAGTAATATAACAATAAATTCAGCCGATTTAGCATGGACTGCTGGAGGTTCAGAGCTTTTATGGAATATCGAATATGGTACACAAGGTTTTGTTCAAGGAACTGGTACAACTATTTCTGGTTTATCTGCAACAACAACATCTTTAGCAGGTCTTAATCCTGCGACTGTTTATACTGTTTATACACAAGCCGATTGCGGTGGTTCTACTAGCCCTTGGTCTGCTGGTTCTGATTTTGTAACATTATGCAATACTATATCAACATTTCCTTGGGCTGAAAGTTTTGAAGGAACAACCTTTCCTCCTGTATGCTGGTCTTCAGTAGATAATGATGGCGATGCAAATAATTGGGGAAGAGGAACATCACAAGCTCCTCAAGATGGTTCTGCTGTTGCTTTTTCAGCTTCTTGGATTAGCCCAAATCCTGTTACACCAGATAATTGGTTAATTTCTCCACAATTTACCATAAATACAGATTTGTTTTTATCGTTTTATGTTAAAGGAGTTGACCCTGCTTGGCCTGCTGAAGAATATTCAGTACTTGTATCAACTACTGGAACTAATATTGGCGATTTTACACAAATTCATAACGAAGTATTAACTGATGGAAATTGGAAGAATGTAGCTTTATCATTATCAGCATATAATGGTCAAAATATATATATTGCTTTTCGACATTGGAATTGTACAGATAATTTTCAAATTGCACTTGATAATGTAAAAATATCTACTTGTTCAGACCCATCTTTACAAACAGCTTCTAATATAACTACAACTTCTGCCGATTTATCATGGACTGCCGGAGGTTCTGAACTTCTATGGAATGTAGAATATGGCACACAAGGTTATGTTCAAGGTGCTGGCACAACAATTTTGGGACATAATGCAACAACTTATTCTGCAACTGGATTAACAGCAGCCACTTCTTATGATTTTTATGTTCAAGCTGATTGTGGTGGTGGTAATACAAGTGCATGGGTTGGACCTTATTCATTTACAACTTTATGCGATATTGTTAGTACTTTCCCATGGACTGAAAGTTTTGAAGGAGCAACCTTCCCTCCTGTATGCTGGTCTTCAATAGATAATGATGGCGATGCAAACAACTGGAACACAAGCACAAATGTAGGATACGCAGCTATTGATGGTTCTGCAATTGCATTTTCAGAATCTTGGATAAATCCAAATCCTGTTACACCTGATAATTTCTTAATTACTCCACAAATTGCAATTAATAATGCAAATTTAAAACTATCATATTACATCAGGTCTCTCGATCCTAATTATTTTGGTGAAGAATATTCAATAATGGTTTCTACAACTGGAACATTACCAACAGACTTTACAGAAATTCACAATGAAATACTTTCAGATAATAACTGGAAAAAAGTAGTTCTTTCGTTAGCGGCATATAATGGACAAAACATATATATAGCTTTCCGTCATTGGAATTGTACAGATATGTATCAATTAGCATTAGATAATGTTAAAATTACCGATTGCGATTTAGCAGTTTCAGATAATATTCCTACTAATGTTTCATGCAATGGTTTATCAGATGGTACTGCCGACCTACAATTAACTGGTGGAACTTCGCCTTTTACTTTTGCATGGTCAAATAGTGCAACTACTGAAGATTTATCGGGAGTTGTTGCTGGGGTTTATGACGTTACAATTACCGATGTAAATTCTTGCGATGCTACCTCTTCTGTAACAATTACTGAACCTACAGCAATTAGTTCTGTTCAAATTATTTGGGAAA
>MEND01000122.1:10786-14213 GCA_001768975.1 Bacteroidetes bacterium GWA2_31_9
GATTTATCAAACTACGAAACTGTAACTTTACAATTTCAACAATCGTACAGAAATTTTGCTGATAGCACATTTGCTTATATTAGTACTGATGGTTTTGCATGGACTAAATTTGTTATCAACGATGGAATTATTCAAGATGCTTTCAATGCTGGTGGAAACCCAGGTATTGTTAATATTGATATTTCATCAGTAGCCGCAAACCGCCCTACTGTTTGGATTAGATTTAATTTTTGGAGTCCTGCAGGAGCATTTGCTGGTAGCGAAGGCTGTGGATATTCATGGATGATTGACGATGTTAAAATATTAGGCGATAATTATATGTTATCATGTAATGGCGACAACTTAGGTGCTATTAATGTTACCATAGATGGTGGAACTCCTGGTTATTCTTTTGAATGGTCAAACTCGGCTACTACAGAAGATATTAGCGGATTAACTGCTGGAACTTATTCAGTTACAATTACTGATGCAAATAATTGTAGTTTGACTGATTCATATAGTATTGTACAACCAGATTTAATTGAAATTGATTCATACATTGCAACTATGCCACTATGTGCTGGAGATGGAAATGGAGCTTTAGATATTAATGTTATTGGTGGTATTGCTCCATATACATTTAATTGGTCTATTGTTTCAACTGATGAAGATTTAATTAATCTTCCAGCAGGAACTTATATAGTTACAATTACTGATGCTAATTTATGCCAAGTTGACTCAACAATAGTTCTTTCAGAACCAGCAACACTTTCAGCATCAATTATCGGAACTAATGTAAGTTGCAACGGATTTGCTGACGGAACTGCTGATTTAACAGTAACTGGCGGTACTAGTCCATTTACATATAATTGGTCAAATAGTGCTTCTACTGAAGACTTAACTGGCTTAATTGCTGGAACATATTCTTTAACTTTGGTTGATTTTAACTTATGTTCAACGAATGCAGATGTTACAATTACAGAACCAGATATGTTATCTACATCTATTGTTCGCACTAGCGTAAGCTGTAATGGTGCAGCTGATGCTACAATTGATTTAACTGTTTTAGGAGGAACAACTCCTTATTCAGTTAATTGGTCAAATACAAGTACAAATGAAGATTTAACTGGTTTAAGCGGTGGTATTTTTGGTGTTACAATAACTGATGCGAATTTATGTACTATTACAAATGCTACTACAATTACAGAACCTGATGGTTTATCTACATCAATTGCTAGTGCTAACGTAAGCTGTAATGGTGCTGCTGATGCTACAATTGATTTAACTGTTTTAGGTGGAACAACTCCTTATTCAATTAATTGGTCAAATACAAGTACAAATGAAGATTTAACTGGTTTAAGCGGTGGTATTTTTGGTGTTACAATAACTGATGCGAATTTATGTGCTATTACAAATGCTACCACAATTACAGAACCTGATGTATTAACTGCTTCAATTATTGGTTCTGATCCAAGTTGTAATGGTGGTTCTAATGGAACAGCTGATTTAACTGTAAGTGGTGGTACAACTCCATATTCAATCGGTTGGTCAAATTCGGCTATAACAGAAGATTTAAGTGGATTATTGGCTGGAACATACACAGTTACTGTATTTGATGCTAATTCTTGTCTAGCAACTGGGGCTGTTACTATATCAGAACCAACAGCGTTCTCTTTAAATACAAGTGTTACTGATGTTACATGCTTTGGTGGAAATAATGGAGCTATTGATTTAACATTATCTGGCGGAACTGCTCCTTATAATTATAATTGGGCAAGTGGTGCTACAACAGCAACAGTTTCTGGTTTAACAGCCGGAACATATACTGTTACTATTACCGACTTTAACGCTTGTTTAGTTACTGCAATGGATATTATTGTTGGTCAAGCTGCTGACTTTAATGTATCAAGTATTATTACAGATGCTTCTTGCGGAAATGCAGATGGTATTGTTGACTTAACAGTTTCAGGAGCAACTTCTCCATATTCGTATAACTGGTCAAATTCTGTTAATGTTGAAGATAATAATAACATTGATGCTGGTAATTATTTTGTTACAATTACTGATGCAAGCAGTTGTACTTTTACAAATAACTATATTGTTAATAATCTTGGATCTCCTTCAGTTTCCGATACAATTATTACTAACGTAAGTTGTAGTGGTTTATCAGATGGAGCTATTGATGTTACAATTATAGGAGGAACAACTCCATTTACATTTGCATGGTCTAATTCAACTTCAAACGAAGATGCTTCAACCTTAGTTGCAGGAACTTATTTCTTAACAATTTCTGATTTTAATTCATGTGAAGCAATTATATCTGTATCTGTTACAGAGCCAGCAATATTAGTCGCTACTGCTACATCTGTTGATGTTTATTGTCGTGGTGGTGTTGATGGTTCAATTGATTTAACTGTTACTGGTGGAACAACTCCATATTCATATTCTTGGTCAAATACTGAAATTACAGAAGACATTACAGGATTATCAGCAGGTACTTTTACAGTAACTGTGTTTGATGCAAATTCTTGTAGTGCTAATCAATCTGTAACAGTAACTCAACCAAATGTATTTTCTCTTTTTACAAACGTAACAGATGTTAATTGTTATGGTGGAAATGACGGTCAAATTGATTTTACATTAACTGGTGGAACAAGTCCTTATTCATATAATTGGGCATCTGGTGAAACTACTGAACCTCTTCTTAATTTAACAGCTGCTACTTATACAGTTACAATTAAAGACTCACATAATTGTCAAGTTACTGCTATGGATATTATGGTTAATCAACCTTCAGATTTAGTTTATTCAAATACTAAAGTTGATGTTCTTTGTTTTGGCGGAAACAATGGCTCAATTGATTTAACTGTTTCAGGTGGAACAACTCCATATAGCTATTTCTGGTCTAATTCTGCAACAACACAAGATGTTAGTGGCTTAATTGCTGGTAGTTATGATGTTTCAATTATGGATTCACATTCTTGTTCAAAAACTACTACTATTGTAATTACTGAACCTGTTGAAGTTATTAGTTATGAATATCCTGTTATATGTGATAATCAATCTTACTTTGTACAAGGTGCAAATCAAACAATTGCAGGTTTATATTATGACACTTTATCTACAACACTAGGTTGTGATAGTATAATAATTACTGATTTAACTGTTAATTCAACCGATGCAACAATTGATGTTATTTCAGCTTGTGATACTTACACTTGGATTGATGGAAATACTTACACAACAAACAATAACATTGCAACTTTCACATTAACAAATGCAAATGGTTGCGATTCAGTTGTTACATTGGATTTAACTATCAATTACAGTAATACTGGAACAGATGTTATTACAGCTTGTGATACTTACACATGGATTGATGGTAATACATACACAGCAAATAATAACACAGCAACTTTCACATTAACAAATGCTGCTGGTTGCGATT
>MEND01000122.1:14320-15672 GCA_001768975.1 Bacteroidetes bacterium GWA2_31_9
GATACTTACACATGGATTGATGGTAATACATACACATCAAATAATAACACAGCAACTTTCACATTAACAAATGCTGCTGGTTGCGATTCAGTTGTTACATTGGACTTAACAATCAACAATGCAGATGCAACTACAGATGTTATTACAGCTTGTGATACTTATACTTGGATTGATGGTAATACATACACAGCAAATAATAACACAGCAACTTTCACATTAACAAATGTTGCTGGTTGCGATTCAGTTGTTACTTTAGATTTAACTATCAATTCAAACTTAACAGTTGATTTAGGAGTAGATGGCGATACATTATGCTTCGAAACTGCTGAAACTCTTACATTAGATGCCGGAAATGCAGGAATGACTTACTTATGGTCAGACGCATCTACAAATCAGACATTTGTTGCTGATGCTGTTGCGTTGAACTTAGGAACTCATACAATTGGCGTAACTGTTACCGATGGCGTTTGTACTTCATCAGACGAAATTGTACTGATAGTTGATATTTGCTCAGGCATAGTTGCAGTTAAAGAACAATTAAATATTTCAATATATCCAAATCCAACAAAAGGAAAATTAAATATTGAATTAGATGAATTAAATAGCGATGCAACTATTTCAGTAATTGATATGAATGGAAAAGAATTGTTTAATGAAAACATTATTTCCGGAACAGAATCAAAGGTTATAGATTTAGAAAATCTTTCAAAAGGAATATATGCCGTTAAAGTAATTTCTAATGAATTATCGAAAGTTTATAGAATAGTTTTAGAATAACTTTTGATTTGTCTTAAATAAGCTTTACAGCTTTTAGGATTACCAAAACTAAATTTAAAAGAAGAACGGCAGGAATGTCGTTCTTTTTTTGGTTTTAATATTTAGAGTTTGTCCATAATGTCCGATTAACTCATATATGAGCCTACTCCGAAAAGTCTTTTTTTCGTCACTAAAGCATTCACCCCATTGGATAAGCTAATAATAAAAAACATTTTCAATTAAAATATTATCCAACGGGGCAGGAACACAAAATTCCTCTATATATATTTTGCTGATAGTCTTTGTTTTGTGGGATTTAGAGCTTTAGAGTTTTAGTGACATTTTTTACTTTTTTTACTTTTCGGAGTGGACTCATATATTATTTTATTTTCAAAGGTATTACTCATAATAGTTTGTTTTTTTATAGGTATTTCCCGAAGCAAATTCGCATTGGCGTTAACTTAACTTGTCCCGCTAGGGACAAAATATTGGTAGAAAGAAATTTAGCACCACATAAAAGTGCCGTAGGTACGAAATATAATATTGATTTTAAAGACAATATTTCATCCCTAAAGGGATTTAAATTATAGGGTATG
>MEND01000123.1:0-4910 GCA_001768975.1 Bacteroidetes bacterium GWA2_31_9
CATAATTTTGGTAAATAATTCATTTTTTGTTCTTCAGTTCCATAATAATATAAAGGACCTATTCCTAATGAATTATGAGCAGCTAAAGTTGCAGCTTGAGAACCATCAATTCTTGCAAGTTCTTCTACAGCAATAATATATGATAAAGTATCAAGTCCTTGACCACCATATTTCTCAGGAAGATACATTCCCAACAAACCTAACTCACCCATTTGTTTTGTGAGTTTTATTGAAAACTCTCCTTTTTCGTCTAACTCTTTAGCAACTGGAGCTATTTCACGTTCTGCAAAATCTCTTACCGATTCTCTGATTAATTCGTGTTCTGGGTTTAGGTCAAAATTCATGGCTATAATAAGTTATAAATTATTTAGGACTTAAAGATAATGATATTGTTTAATTGTTGTAAAGATAAAAAATTTATATAATTCTGTTGCTTATATTATAATTCCAAAAAAAATAACACAATCAAATTAAATTTTATTAATTACTTGCTTATTAACTGTTTTAAATCAACTTGTTATTTTTTTGTGTTTAAAACAACAGTTCATTGTTTTATAACATAACGAGTTTTGGTGATACTTTCTTTTCAAAAATGCCATTTCAGAATTAGTATATCTTTCAGTATAAAAATCCAAAAAGCCATAATGGGATTTTATTTCCAATTCCATATTCAATGTTATCTGCTACTATGTATGATTGCTTTATGTTTTTTATTTGCTCGTTAGTTTTGCTTTTTCCCCCAATTTCAAAAGTATATTTATTGTCTATTAAAAAATCGCCTTTTTCTGGAATTTCAATTGTATAATTACTTTGAAGTTGATTTACAAAAAAAGTTTCTCTAAGATTTCCAACTTCAGGCTTTTCGCTTGATAAACTATAACATAAATTAGGATTTCCCAAATAAATTTTTTCTGGTTTTGCCATTTTTCTATATAAACTGCCCGACGAATATATAGAAGAAATTATTTCAGTATCGTTCAAATATTTTAAAATAGAAATAACTGTTTGCCTTGATAACCCAAATGTAACTGCTATTTTTGAAATGTTTACAGTAAGCGGTACCATTGCTGAAAGATATTGTAAAAGACGTTTAATTAAAATTATATTTTTAGTATCAATATTTGAAATCAAAGGAATTTCGGTTTCAATTATTAAACTTAAAGTTGAATTAAGTTTCTGATGATAGGTTGTTAATCCTTGTAAATAAAATGGAAAGCATCCTTGTTTTAGATAATTTTCAAAATATTGTAAAGGTTTTATCTGGCTACAAATTTCTAAAGTATATTTCTCATGATTTATTACAATATCAGATAATTTATAAGCCTTAAAATCTTTTTTTAGTTCAATATTCAAATATTCACGAAACGAAAGATTTTTCATTCGATATATTACTGCACGTCGGCTCAAATCAGCATTTACAAGTTGCAAATGTATTATTGACGAACCCGAAAATACAACTTTTAATTCGGGAATCATATCATAAATATGTTTAAGTTCTTTGCTCCAATCGGGGTATTTATGAATTTCATCAATAAATAACACTTTTCCGCCTCTATTATGAAATGTTTGAGCAAGTTCAGCAAGATTTTGAAAAGGAAAATATAAATTGTCAAGATTTACATACAGGCAGTTTGCGTCGTCAATGCTATAATTTTTTGCAATATATTGCAACATTAGAGTTGTTTTGCCAACACCCCTATATCCTTCTATCCCAATTAATCTTTCATGCCACTCTATTTCATTGATTATGTTGCGTGTAAATGTAATTCTCAGATTGTTTAATAAGTTCCTATGATATTGAATTAATAAATCCATTATGATTATTGTTAATTAGACAGAGCAAAAGTAAGCATTAATTGTTAAATAGACTTAACAATTTGTTTATTTTTTTGTTAAATCAATATAGCAATTATTACAACTACTAGATTAATAAAATGTTGCAATAAATAAAACAATAAATTATTCGGTTAACGAAATCATAATTGTTGATGTTTCAACCATTTCGCCTGCTTTAACATTAATTTTTTCGATTTTGCAATCTCGTGGTGCAGTTATACTATTTTCCATTTTCATAGCCTCGACAATAATTAAAACATTACCCTTTTTAACTTCCTGATTTTCGGATACATTAATTTTTATAACCTTGCCCGGCATTGGGGAAGTTATGCTGTTAGTGTTGTTTCCGGCATTATGTCCTAAATTTGAATAAGAAGTTAATTCTTCCAAAACATCAAGGCGATTAACCTCGTAAGTAAAGGCATCAATTGTTACAGATGCTATTTTCATTGCACTTACCGAAATATAAGCGGTATAAATATTTTCATTTAACGAAAACCAAATTTTGCCTTTGCTAATTGAATGAATTTCAGGAATTAATAAGTTTTCTTCAAATAAAAGCTTGTATTTGTTGTTGTTAGAGCTTATTATGTTGAAAATGAATTCTTTTTCGTAACTATTCAGTCGGATATTAATTATATCTCTCCAGTAACCAATTTGATTCCAGATATTATTGTTTTTTTCAATATTTTCCTGAAAGTTTAAATCGTAAAGTAAATATGCTAAAACAGGTATATATTCGGGTAAAACTGATTTTTTGTGAGCAATTTTTTCTACAATTTGAGTTGTATATTCATCACAAAATTTGGTGCTGATTTTATTTTCAATAAATGATTCATTATTAAGTAATTCCGACAAATACGGAATATTGGTTTCAATTCCATGAATTATAAATTCTGAAAGAGCCTTTTTAGATTTCAAAATTGCTTTTTCGCGAGTTTCAGCCCAACAAACAAGTTTAGCAATCATTGGGTCGAAAAAGCTCTGAATTACAACAGGTTTGTTTGTGCAACTGTCAATTCGAATATTTTGTCCTTCGGGTTCTTGATAAAAAGTAATTTCGCCGGGTGATGGCATAAAGTTTTTTGCCGGATTTTCGGCATAAATCCTTGATTCAATTGCATGTCCGTTTTGCTTAATGTCATCTTGTTTGTACCTTAAAGGACTTCCTGATGCAATTCTGATTTGCTCTTCAACAATATCAATTCCGGTAACCATTTCGGTTACAGGATGTTCTACCTGAACACGAGTATTCATTTCAAGGAAGTAGAAATTCAAATCTTTATCAACAAGAAATTCGATTGTTCCGGCATTGCTGTAATTTATGCTTTTTGCAATTTTAACGGCTGCTTCGCCCATTTTCAATCGCACCTCGTTAGTTAGTGTAGCCGATGGACTTTCTTCAACAATTTTTTGATAACGTCGTTGAATAGAACATTCTCGTTCAAAAAGATGTATGCAATTTCCGTGTTTATCGCCAATAATTTGTATTTCGATATGACGTGGATTTTGAATAAATTGCTCTACATAAACATTTCCATCGCCAAAATATTTCAGTGCTTCACGTGATGTTGCTTCAAATGCATCGGCAAGTTCGTCGTAAGAATTAACAATTCTCATCCCTTTTCCACCGCCACCGGCAGCAGCTTTGATTAATAAAGGAAGAGGGATTTTTTTACATGCTTCTACAATATTTCCCGATTCGCTTGAAACACTTTGAGTCATTGGAATATTTAATTTTTTTACAAGGCTTCGGGCTTCAATTTTATTTCCCATTTGCAAAATTGCTTTGCTATCGGGACCAATAAAAATGATATTATTTTCCTCACAAGCAGCAGCAAATTTTGGATTTTCGGAAAGGAATCCATAACCGGGATGAATTGCATCGCAATTACTTTTTTTAGCAATTT
This sequence comes from Bacteroidetes bacterium GWA2_31_9, assembly GCA_001768975.1. Lineage (GTDB taxonomy): Bacteria > Bacteroidota > Bacteroidia > Bacteroidales > GWF2-33-38 > GWA2-31-9. The sequence goes on from MEND01000123.1 coordinate 3,747, forward strand.
TAATTATTTTGTTGTAGTTCAAATAACTGTCGGCTAAATCGGCTGAACCAATATTATAGGCTTCGTCTGCAAATTTTGCATGAAACGAATCTTTGTCAGGTTCAGAATAAACAGCAACTGTACTGATTCCCATTTTTTTAGCAGTTCTCATAATTCTAACTGCGATTTCGCCTCTATTTGCGATAAGTATTTTGTTGAATGTGCTCATTTAATAGATATTTTTAATTATTGTCAATGGTTTTAATTGTGAATTTTTTTTTTAATATTTATACTTTTTGATTTTATTTCAACTTTTGTGACTCTGTGCATTGCTACTGAAATACATTCTACTTTAGTTTGCTCAAATAATACAATATTTTTTCCGCCATTATGTAGTGAACTATTAAATAGAATTCCATCTGGATGAATTTTAAAGTCTGGAGGTATTCCGGAGTAATGTCTTATAAATTCGCAAATAAATTGAGTAGGAATATATTCAATTTCTGAATCATATCTTCGAATTGGTATGGATAAATCTGCACTAATAAATTTTTTTAAAAGCATACTTTTCGTATATTCTATGATATCATCCACATTCAAAAAAGCACTAGTAGATTCTGTAAAATCAACTAGAATAATTTCATAACCATCCTTTATTTTAAATTCTCCAACACTTACCTCGTCCAGATATGCTGCACGAATTTCATATAATGTTGTTTCAATTTTTTCGCTGAGATATAAATATGGAATTCCTTGTGGGTTTGCTCTTCCAGCTGACGCTTTAATTCCCTCAGGACATCCCATATCTGTTTTATTAAATAGTTTTTGATCTCCACTATAATGTAATCTAGCTCTAAAAAGAGGTTTTGAACTGTTTAATATAACTGTTCGTTTAAAAAAACGATGCCAACCCAAATCCTCCAGTTTTACAATATTTGTAAGAAAACGTTTTTTCCATTTTATTTCTTCTTTTAGAGCTTCCCAATATGAAGTACATTCGGTAATTTCGTCGATATAGTTTACATTTATTAAAGGATCTGTTATCTCGGTTTTTAAAGTTGAAATTATATTTCGAAGGACTTTTTGACAATCAGATTTGTCAGAAAAAAGATTCCAATCATGTTGAATTAATTCAACAAGGGGAATTCCCTTATCAACTATTTTGTATATTTTGATGATTTCAGC
>MEND01000123.1:4916-6005 GCA_001768975.1 Bacteroidetes bacterium GWA2_31_9
ATCTAATAATTCTTTAATATCTAGTAATTCAGAAACTAAACCATCTGAGCAGGAATCACATCTTCCTTTTTCAACAGAATTTGAAATTATGAATTGCTTTAATTCTAAATCGTTAAAACAATGAACACAAACCTTCATAATTATTCAACAGTATTTAAACGTTCATTTATTAACTCTAAGTGATTTTTAATTGAAATCTTCTTTACCATACCAAGTCCTGGATAAGTAGCATTATTGAAATAGCCACGTAATTCTTCTGATGCATTATTGTGAATATTATTAAAATTTAGAAAATTAACTGCCTTTTTAGCAGCTTCAGCAAATTTTCCTTGAATATTTGCGATACTATCATTGCTATCAGACACGAAATGCTTAACCCATATTTCATTATTTTCTTTTATATATGTTAAATGAATCGCAACAGCCCATGGAGCAGCTCCTCCTTCAATAAAATCACTAACAATTACTGTATAATCCGAGAAGCCGTTATATCCATCTTCTTTATAATATAAATGCTCTTCAGAAAACTTTTCTTCAGGCATTATTAAATAGTCTTTATTTCGTTTTTGAGGATTAAAGCTATCGTCAAGTCTTATTAAATATTTTCCTTTATTAGAAAGTTTTCTTTTTAATGTTCTATTTTCTTTTGATACAATATATTTAATGTTTGACGATAAAATAAGGGTATCAAACCCCAGATTACTACTATCTGTAATATCAGAACAAATTAACATAACATTTTTATATCCTGAATCTTCAATTTGTTTAGCAATATTAGCATAATCGTTAGTTAATATATATGCAGGAATCCAATTTAATTGATTTGCTAATTCATCTTTAAGTGCATCTATAATATTTTGTGTATTATCAATTTCGCCAACTTGAGGGTTTAAAATTAAAGCAAATTTAACTTTTCCATCAATAAGTCTGGGTAAAGCCAGTTTCATACTATTAAACGTTTTTTTTACAGGTTCAATAATTGGAACAATATTATTTTTGTCTCCGTGCTGAAGTGCATATTCACGTAATGCAATTAGCTCAAACTGTCTTCCTCTAAGATATGGATAATACATATATTATAGATTAATT
>MEND01000124.1:0-3421 GCA_001768975.1 Bacteroidetes bacterium GWA2_31_9
TAGTTTGTCGCATCCAATAAAGCGACTGATTTAAACGATTTTTGCGATAATAATCGTTGCTTTCTGTCAAGTTGAAAAATTCATTTATAACTGTCCAAACTTTGTCAATATCAACTTTGTTTATTGCTGAACATGTTTGAACTTTAGGAATCCAACCCGATTCTTTTGCAGGAAATAAATGCAAAGCATTTTCATATTGAACTTTTGCCGAATTTGTTTTTAGTAAATTATCTCCATCGGCTTTATTAATAACAATAAAATCAGCCATTTCCATAATTCCACGTTTAATTCCTTGCAACTCATCACCAGCTCCTGCTAACATTAAAAGCAGAAAAAAATCAACCATCGAATGGACTGCAATTTCAGACTGCCCCACTCCCACTGTTTCAATAAAAATCACATCAAAACCTGCTGCTTCACAAAGAATTACAGACTCTCGAGTTTTTCTTGCAACTCCACCCAAATTTCCTCCTGAAGGTGATGGACGAATGTATGCAAAAGTGTCAATGGATAATTCTTCCATTCTGGTTTTATCGCCCAAAATGCTTCCTTTTGAGATGTCGCTACTTGGGTCAACTGCCAAGACTGCAAGCTTTTTTTCAACTGATGTAACGTATTTTCCAATAGCCTCAATAAAAGTGCTTTTCCCTACTCCAGGAACTCCAGTAATTCCAATTCGTAAAGATTTACCTGAATATTTCAAACAAGCTGAAATAATATCCTTTGCTAAGTCTTGATGTTCTGCTAAAGAACTTTCTATAATTGTAATCGCTTTGCTTAAAATTGTTATATCGCCAGAAGTTATTGCACTTACATATTCATCTGCTGTTAATGATTTTTTCTTGACTTGCTTAAAACGATTAATAGACTCATTACTAATTGACGACGGCTGACTAATGCCATCCTGAACCGTTAATGATTTATTATTTTTCTTATTTTTTTCCAAAATCTAAACGATATTGAATTCTCCCTTAAAACTCATATAAATTCTTTCTGAATCTGAAATTTCACATTTAACAATCAAATTAGATGTTTCAATAAAATTCAGTTCATATTCAAAATTAATTATATTTTCTGATTTTGGGATAACAGCAGCTTTAAATTTAATATTTCCTGCTTTATATAATTTCAGTTCTTTTTTTAATTCAAGCTCAATCAATTCTTCAATAATTTGAATCAAACAAACTCCCGGAACAACAGGATTATCAGGAAAATGCCCTTTAAAAACTTCGTGTTTTTCATTAATATTTATTGAATAAATGAAACCTTTTTCGGTAGTTTTTGAGTCTTTTATTTTATAGAAATTTTGTAGCAACATAATTATTTTTTTTCAATCAAATTTAGCTCTATACTTAATTTAATATAGCGATGAATTATATTAATTTTTTCAGGAATTTTATTGATAAAATCTGAGTATGTAATTCTGACACTTTTAGAGAATGAACTCTTATGTTTTAATTCAATTACCCTATCATCAGGTTTTTGAAATTTGCATATTGTTTTTTTTGGTTTCAAATACTTTATCGATGAAATATCTGAGTCCGCAATTTGTTTAGACTTTATTTTTTTTGCATCGACTTTTAAAAGCATTATTCTAAAATCGTTTACTAACGTATTTACAATATATGGTTTGTTTAAAGCCTCTAAACAATAATTTATTTTATTTTCATTTCCGATAATCTCAAAATCGAAAAATTTAAGTCCCAATTCTGACATAAATACAATTCTCACACTATCAGATGACTGTGGTTTTATAAAAAGTAAGCCTGAAAAATAATTTCCAAAAGCGTCAATTTTTGTCTTATAAAGCAAACTTGTTGATTCTGAGATAAAAGAAGCTGGATAGTATTTCTCTGTATCAGATTTTATTGTCTTGTAAGTCGATTTACAAGAACAAATAAATATAATCAAACTAATTAATAATAAAAGCCTCATCGCTGATATTAACGTTTTGTTTTTTGTTCTTGAAAACAATCAATGTAAAATCGTCGGTCGATTCCTGCATTTTAATTTTGGAAACAGTCATGTCTGATTTATCAAAAAATAAAGAAATTTCGCTTAAAACGCTTAATACTTCCTTCTTTTTTGGAATCATTTTAACTACATAAAATTCAGTATTTTCGAAGTAATTTAATTTAAAATCAGCTTGCGAATTTAAAATTGTTCCTTTCAGACAATTGCCGATAATTGTATTCATCATTTCAAATGCCTTATTGCTTTTTGCATCAAAAGTGTTTGTTTTATTTTCGTCTTTAATTGAAATTTTGTTGTTGTTAATTAATACCAAATATTTAAATGGCTTTTGATATTCCCAACGAATTTTATTCTCTTTTTTAAATTTAAAAACTCCTTCAGAAGTAATCACATCAGTTAACATACTTAAATGCTTTTCCTGTACAAAATCACTTTCAATTGTCTGTGTTTTTTGAGTTATTTGGCTAAGTTTATTTTTAAAAGCAACTGTATCGCTTAATATCTTTAAATCAGCATCTTGAGCTATTAAAATAAATTGGCTAAATCTAAAAAAGCAGAGAAATATATACTTAAACATAAGGTTCAATATTTATCATTTTATCAAGTCGTTCGACCTTATAATCTGTTTGTGCAAGATAATCTAAAAATTCTTTTATAACATTAACTGTTCCAGGATTTGTATCGTGAAACAGAATTATTGCTCCACCATGAATTTTGATTTTCAGGTTACTAATTATCAATTCTTTACTACGACTACCACCATCAAATGAACGAATGCTCCATCCTATTGTAATCATTTCAAATTTTTCGGCAACTGAAGCAATAATTGGATTAAGAACACCAAATGGTGGACGAAAAAAACGAGGCGATTGCCCTGTAAAACAAGAAATTAATTTATTTGTTTGCTCAATTTCCTTAGTTATTTTTTTTCTATTCAAAAAAGCCACGTTTGAAGAATGAGAAAAAGTATGATTTCCAATAATATGTCCATCTTCAACAATTTTTTGAATTATATCAGGATACTTTTCTGCGTTTGCTCCTTTTACAAAAAAAACTACTTTTGCATTTTGTTCTTTTAAAACCCTTAAAATTTCAGGTGTTACATTTTCGTCTGGTCCATCGTCAAAACTAAGAGCTATTGATTTTTTGTTTTCTTTTGCTTTACAAATTGCCTTCATATAAATATTTGAGCAAACAAAATATGAACCGACAAACAAATACGAAGTATAAAGTACTAAAATTAAAATAAATAGCAAAACATAAGTTTGTATCGAAAATGAAAGATATACCTTAAAGAAAGACAAAACAATTAAAAGTGCAATGGTAATTATATTTGAGATATTGAATTTTGTCATCTGTTATTTTCAAATTCAAAAATATCAAAAATTATGGAGAAAGCTTAAGATTATTTACGAAGTATAATCAACGAATGATTTCTATTTTGAAA
>MEND01000124.1:3506-12257 GCA_001768975.1 Bacteroidetes bacterium GWA2_31_9
AATTCATCATTTATTGAATAATAAACTTTATCAGATTGAATATCACCATTTAATCCATAAATTACAGTATCAATATCTGATAATGATAATTCATTTTCAGTTAAAAACTCATTTATGTTTTCTTTAATTTCATTCTTATCCGAAGGCATGAAAAAGGTTTTAATTCCAGCAAATCTTGCATACGATTTTTCTGTTCTGCAATTACTTAACATAAAAAATGCTGTTCCTTCTCCTGCAATACTTCCTGTTGTTTTAGAACTTAATAATTCGAAGGAATTAATTGGTTCTTTCCACCAACCTATTTTTTTTGTAATCGAAAAATGATTATTAGTAATCTCATCAAAACCTCCAACCAAAATATTATTAGCCTCATTGTCGTTAATCATTAATTTAGCATCTAATAAGCAACTTTCAAAAGAAAAACCTCTGTTAACATAAGTGTAATTGTACGAATTACACTTTAACATTAGTGCAACCTGTGCCGATACTGTATTGTGAGTTGATTGAATAAATGAAGTTGGTGTTAAAAGTGTTTCTTTATTTTCAATCATTGTACTAAGAAATTTTTCGGTGTCTTCGATACAACCCATTGCAGTACCAGTTATAATCGCATCAGGCATTTCAACAACAGAATCTGTCAGACATAATTTTGCTGCTGCTGTACCCATTTTCAAAATACGGCTCATTCGACGTAGCTGAATTGGATTTATAAAATCTTTATAATTAGGTTCAATACATTTTAAATACTCAGCACTATAATTTTTAAAATTATCAGGAAAACCCGAATTAGATTCCTGTGGTGATATTACACCTACTCCGTTAATAAATATATCCATTATATAGCCGACAATATTAGTGATGTATTATTGCCTCCAAAACCAAATGAATTTGAAAGCACATTTCTGACTTTAATATCTGTCATTAGTTTAGTAACCGGACTAAAACCAAGTTCATGAATTGTAGTTTTGAAATTCAAATTTGGCGGAATAAAATTATTGTTCATAACCAAAGAAGCAATTACTGCTTCAACAGCACCAGCTGCACCAAGAGTATGTCCGTTATATGATTTTGTGGAACTAAAATATGGAATTTTATTGTTAAACACATTTGCTAATGCTTTACCTTCAGATAAATCATTGTTTGGAGTTCCTGTTCCATGAACATTTACATAATCAATCATTTCAGGAGTTAATTTACTCATTGATAATGCTTTTTGCATTGCCATACAAGCTCCAACGCCATCTGGTGAAGAGGCAGTTTGATGATAAGCATCATTTGCATTTCCATATCCTTTGACTTCGCAATAAATCTTTGCATTTCGTTCTTTACATGAATCTTCACCTTCAATTACAAGATATGCAGCAGCTTCGCCAATATTCAAACCAACTCTGTTTTCATCAAATGGCTTACAGAGTTCTTTGTCAAGAATCATCAAGGTATTAAAACCGTTTAATGTAAATTTCGATAAAGCATCTGTTCCGCCAACAATAACTCTATCTGCAAGATTATTTTTGATTAGTCGCGAACCTAGCATTACAGCATTTGCAGATGATGAACAAGCAGTACTAATTGTTGTTATAAAGCCTTTTAAACCCAAATGTTCTGCAATTTTTTCAGTGCTATCACCACCATCGTGAGTATCAATATATTCAAGATTGTTTTTAGATTCTGGATTTAAAAAATCCAAATACAAATCTTCGCTACTACACATTCCTCCTACAGTTGTTGCAGAAATTAATGCAGTTCTTTTATCATCCCTTACTTTGATTCCTGAATTTTTAACGGCTTCGTTTGCAGCAATAATCCCAAGCAATGATGTTCGGGTAAATCCTTTTGATTGAGAAATTTGAGCTAATTCTGCAAGTTCCAATTGGCTATAACGAACTTCTCCAAGAGGAATATCTCTGTGAATTGTGTTTAATATTTTTACTTCGCCGATTCCAGTTCTTGAATTTAAAAGCGAATCAAGAACTTCAGATACATTTTTTCCAATAGAAGAAATAATTCCTAACCCTGTAACGAATACTCTTTTTGACATTTTAATTTTTCGGAATTACTTCTGAATGATTTTATTTTTTATTAGCTAAAATGTACTCAGCCATTGATTTAACTGAAAAGAACACTTTTTTTCCGTCTTTTGGATCTTCTATTTTTAAACCGTAATTTTTTTCTAAAAGTACAATTAATTCGAGTGCATCGATAGAATCAAGTCCTAAACCTTCTCCAAATAATGGTGCTTCAGCATCAATATCGCTTGGCTGAACATCTTCCAGATTCAGAACTTCTATAATCTCCCCTTTTAGCTTGCTTATTAATTCTTCCATTTTAATTTTTTATGTATAGTTTCTTTAAATTTTCAGTATCAAAAATAATATCTTTTGAATTATTTGTACTCTTTTCTATGATATAAATTATTGCTTTGTATGAATTTTTATCAATATCAATCCATCCAGCTATGCAACAATCTGTTGATGAAGAGGAAAATAGAGTATTAATATAGTTGTACAAAAGTTTTTCATCGAATTGGTTTGAGATGAAAAAAATATTTTCGCCATAAATTTTGTGTCGAATCGATATTTCACCTGTTACAATATTCGGCAAAGTGTAAACAAAGACTGAAGGACTTGGAAAATAATTATTTCTATCGTTAATAGATTGCTGATGTTCTCTGTCGGTATCAAGCGATGATGCTCTGTTTGAGAAAACTATCGAAATATTTTTTGAATCATATTTTTCAAGAATCGCAGTCTGCTTTATCAGCAAATCGGCGACAACAAAACCTAGTTTGCAAAGGCGATCCATTTTGAAAAATTTCAAATAATTAATATTTGAAAATCGATAAGCAGCTTTGATAAATTCGTTAAAATCTTGTGACTCGTTATCTTTAAAATAAGTTTCACCATTAATAACTATTTTGTTATCGTTGATTACACAATATGCCGTTATACAAGTATCTATCATATTTTATCAAAAATTATTGAAGCATTGCAACCTCCAAAACCTGATGCAATTTTTAAAATTTTATTCAATTTTACTTCTTTGTGCTTTTCAATTACTTTCAAATCTTCGCTAACACCTTTATTTTCAAAGCCAAGTGAAGCAAATAAAAAATTATTTTTTAGCGAATAAATTGCTAAAACAGACTCTGCAAGTCCCGCAGCACCAAGTGTATGACCAAAATAACCTTTATAACTATTTACAAAAGAATTAAGCAATCCAGCTCGACCAATAGCTATTGCTTCCATTTCGTCGTTGTAAGGAGTTGCTGTGCCATGAGCAGAAATATAATCAATTTCGGTTGCATCGATTTTTGAGTTTTTCAAAGATTTTTCGATAGCGATATACAAACCTTCTCCTGTTTTTGATGGTCCTGAAATATGATTTGCATCGTTTGCCGAAGCACCTTCGAGAACTCTAATATTTGATTTTGTTTCGGACGATAAAATTATAGTTGAAGCACCTTCGCCCATACTAAGTCCATCGCGTGAAACATCAAAAGGTTTGCATGGTCCAAAACTTAATGATTTGAATGATTGAAAACCCGAAACAACAAATTCGGTAATTATATCACCACCAACTACTACGGCATTTTTATAAAGTCCTGCAGAAATCAATCGCTTTGCTGTATTTATTGCCAATACTCCTGATATACACGCATTTGAAACAACGATTGGAGTATTAGGATTATTAAAAAAACTTGAAATAATGCTAGCCGCTTTATCTATATAAACTCTATCTTCTTCAAAATCTTGACTATTTTTCAGTAAATCAATATTGCCTTTTGTAGTTGAAATAATAAATATTGTTTCTTTAGACTTAACATCTATTGGAGTATTTTTCAACGCTTTAGATGCAGACAAAATACAAAGTTTTTCAAATCGAGTATATTCTTTTCCTTCACTTATATTAGAAAATTCTTGATTAAGTCTTTCGGTATTAATTAATGAAACAAAAAATGGTTCAGTCCAGAAATCAGATTTGTCAAGCTTACATATTCCAGTTTTATAATTTTTAATATTATTTACATTTTCCTCAGTATCGAAACCAAGCGAAGTAATGATATTTTCAGAAATTACAAATACGTCTTTCATTTATTTATTTTTTTTGCCACAAAGGCACAAAGACACCAAAGTTGTATCTAGTTTATTTTAATCCTTTTTTTCGTTTCCAATCTTGAAAAAACTTTGGAATTGTAAGCTCTAAGTCTCCATTTATATTAAGGAAAACCTGAGTACTGCTTCCGGTTGCAACAAGTTCGTTATTTGACTGTCGGTAAAGCTTGTATTCATGAATAATTTTAGCTGCTTCAGAATCAATATAATACGTTTCGATTATTACTTTTTCGCCATATCGTAGTGGATTTTTGTAATTACATTCAATATTTACAATTGGAGTAAAATATCCATTTTTATATACATCAAGATAGTGCATTCCATGTTCGAGTCCGAATGCTTCTCGTCCATCTTCAAAATATTTTACATAATTGCCGTGCCAAACAATTCCCATTGAATCGACATCGCTGAATCTGATTGTTATCTCAGCTTTTGAGAATATATTGGAAGTAATATTTTTCTTTGTTATCATACAATTTTTTGAAGTTTACAAACCTATATTAAATTCATTATTTTAACAAACCAATGTTAGATTTTATTAACATGTTTATTAATATTTTAATGGTTTCAATAAATACTCTAATCCATTAAGTTTAATCTCATAGATTGTAGCTAACAAAACACCAATATTTCCTTGAGGAAATCCTTTCTGTTTAAACCAAACCAAATAAGGTTCAGGTAAATCGCAAATCAATGAGCCTTTATATTTTCCAAAAGGCATTTTTACTTTTACCAAATCCATCAGTATTTTGCTATTGAATAAAACTTGTTCACTCATTTTTTTTATTTATTAGTAAGTAATAAGTTATAAGTCGTAAGTAATTATCACTAAATATTCTAACATCTAAATTCTAATTTCTATTGTCCAATTCAAAAACCTTAATCAATGTCTCAATATTCCTAGTGGTTGAAATAACTTTAAACTTTTTCTCAAAGAAAGCATTATTAAATTTTGTATTTGAATATCCATTTAAACATTTTATATAAAAAACATTATTTGCAATAAAAAAGCTATCTCCAGATAAATCTATTGAATTTATACTTGAATCATTAATAATTGTTTTTGACTTATATAATGTAATAAAAATCTGTTTACTAACTTCATTCTTAAATGGATTAAATTCGATTATATTTTTTAAATCTTCGTTTTTTAAAACTATTGCCGATATTTTTAAATTAAATTTATTGAATATTAATGTTTCTATAGATTCTGAAATTTTATCACAATTTTTTTCTGTGGAATTAAAAATAATATTTCCGCTTTGAATATATGTCTTTACATCTGAAAAACCAGCTTGGTTCAATTCTGAAACAAGCTCTTTCATTTTTATAATGTTTCTGCCTCCAACATTAATGCTTCTTAAAAATGCTATAAACATATTTTTGAAATTTTAGTTATTTTTTTTACAGATCTTTAATCAAAATATTATCCTGCGATTTTGCCAGCAAACTATTAAGTTTGTTTAAGATTAGCTCAATTTTATTAAAATCTTCATTTTCTGGAAGTTGAAAATCCTCTTTGCCTCTAATGTCTGTTAATTCAAATAATTTATTTATTGTAAGTAAGTTTATATCAATTGCTGGTTGATAGGCAAAAACCTTTTCGTCTGAAGTTCTTATTTCTGAAAGGATACCAGATTCAACTAATTCAAAAATTATTTGTCGCACAACTCTTATAGGAATTGATAATTTAAATGAAATTTCTTCGGCAATTAACGCTTTTTTCTCATTTGCAAAATTTGATATAATTGAATGTACAATTAATAATGAGAGTTTTTTTCTGAAGCCATTACTAATATTTAATACTTCTGATTCAAATTCATATTTATGTACATTCTGACTTGCAAACGATATTTCAGCACCAAATAAAACAATTAGCCAACTCAATTGAATCCAAATAAGGAATAATGGCAAGGCAGCAAAACTTCCATAAATAGTATTATAATTTGACATCCCTATCTGGAATTTGATATATCCCCATTGAGCTAACTGAAATAAAGTACCTGCAATGATTCCTGCTATTAAAGCCGATTTAAAGTTGACTTTAGTATTTGGCATAATCATATAAACCAATGTTAATGTAAGCCACATTACAACATAAGGAATTGATTTAAATAAAAAGAAAATAACAGGGCTTAGAAAACCAATAGCCGACATACTCTGAACAATATTAGCTATTTGGGTAGTTATATAAACTGTAAAACTACTTGCTAAAAGCATTAATATTGGAGCAAAAAACAATAATGAAAAATAGTCTGTGAATTTTCGAGCAAATGACCTTGCAACCTTTATTTCCCATATATCGTTAAATGATTCTTCAATATTATTAAGGAGTTTCATTACCGACCATAAAAGCATAACAATTCCAATTCCGGCAACTAAGCCTCCTTTTGTATTATCAAGCATTGAACTTGAAAATTTCAGAACGTATTCTAAAACTTCCTGATGCCCTTCGAATCTGGCTTTTAAAATGGTTTCGATTTTATGCTGAATTCCAAATCCTTTTGCTATTCCAAAAATTAAAGCAAAAACAGGGACAATAGAAAGCAACGAAAAATAAGTTAAGGCTGATGCTCTAACCACACACTTATCTTCGTTAAAACCTTTGATTGCAATAAGGATTGATTTAAGTTGTTTTAAGAAAAAACGACTTGTACGATTTAAGTTTTTTTCATTAACATGCCATATTCCATTGTCAAAAAACGTTTTCAATGATTTTATTATTGAGCCTAATTTGTTTTTTTTCATATAATTATATTGAAATTTCTAGTAGAAAATGTATTAACTAAATTAGTATTTTTCTTAACAAATATTAATATAAATTAATTTTATTAAAAAATCTTTATATTTTCGTGATATAGAGACTACATTATGTATAAAAATCTAATTATATATTTATTTAGTGGCACAGGAAATTCCTTAACTGCATCACGCTGGATTTCTGAAAATGCTAATACAAAGGGAGTTGAAACTGAAATTATTCCTATTGAAGGAATTAAGGAAATTAAAACAGATAATATCAATTCAAACACATTATTGGGATTTTGTTTTGCAACACATGGTTTTTGTGCTCCATGGATTATGATTAAATTTTTGTTCAGATTTCCAAAAACAGTAAATACCAATATTTTTTTGCTAAACACAAGAGGAGGTTTCAAATTTTTCAAATTTCATATACCCGGTCTTAGTGGTACAGCATTGTTTTTACCAATGCTTATACTCAGACTCAAAGGGTATAGAACAGTGGGATTATTGCCATTAGATATGCCACATAGTTGGATTTCATTTTTTCCTCCAAACAATTCTAAAGCAACTAATTCGATTATAGTAAATTGTAAAAAACTTGTCGATAAATTTTCATCTAAAATATTAAGTGGCAATAAGTTTTTCAGGCCTCAAATTTGGTTTACATTATTAATAGATATTTCGATAATACCAATCACTATTTTATACTTAATATTTGCCCGTTTTATGTTGGCAAAGACTTTATATTCATCATATAATTGTAACTCATGTCGATTATGCGAAAAAAATTGTCCAGTAAATGCAATAAAAGTAATTGACAATAGAATGTTTTGGAAGTATAATTGCGAAAGCTGTATGAGGTGTTTAGATATTTGTCCACAAAAAGCAATTCAGTCAAATCTTACCAGAATAAGTATAATTCATTATTTTCTATTTTACTTTTTATTATTGTATGTTTATATAAATGAATATGTTGTTAATTGGATTCTTGCTCCAATTGTATTTTTAATTTTATATTGGTTACTATTTTGGGCATTAAGATTTAAACCTTTTAATATGTTTATTACATATACATCTATGTCGAAGTATTGGAGAAGGTATATTGCATCTGGAGTAAAAATAAAAGATTTTAAAAAGCCTTAGACTGTTGATTTTTAATAAAAAAAGACAAACTATAAATAATTTGTCTTTTTATTGGGTGGATGATGGGGTTCGAACCCACGACCCTCAGAACCACAATCTGATGCTCTGCCAGCTGAGCTACAACCACCATTTTGAGAATACAAAGATATAGTATATTTTTGAATTATAAAAAACAATTATAAAAATACTAATTAGTGTCTCTTAGAAAACTCCAATAATCTCGTTACTCTGGTTTTGAAAACAGTCATTTACATTCGTAAACTCCTTATTTTCAAAACTGCGAAAGCCTCTTCTTGAAGTTTTCTAAAGAAACACTGTGTTTTCTTATTGACACTAATTAATTATAGCTATATTCGTTTTGCATAAAATTTATGATTTTTGTTTAAGATTTCCAAAATATCAAGCCTGCAAATAATTCAATTATTAAGATTTGGAATTTTATTACTTATTGGAATTGTTTTCGCAAAAAGCTCATTAACAACTGAATCGATTGGATATTATGAAACTTTTTTATTTGTTTCATCGGCAGTTACATTCTTTTGGCTTTCGGGTTTAACTCAAGCTTTACTTCCTATTTATAAAAAAAATAAAACATTTTTCAATAGCAATCCCGACAAATCACCCGTTTTATTTAATTCTTTTTTGTTAATAGTTTTTTTTTCAATCATAAGTGCTGTTTTATTATTAATATTTAAAGCATATATACTTGAAAAGCTTCTAAACAAAGACTTTATTGAATTTTACAACTTAC
>MEND01000124.1:12266-14617 GCA_001768975.1 Bacteroidetes bacterium GWA2_31_9
TACTTGTCTGTTTACCATTAATGTTTAGCCTTAGTTTTATTTGGGTATTTTATGGTTTAATTTTTATTTCTATTATTAGATTCTTTTGGCTTATATTATTAATAATAAGATACTCTGTATTAAGAATCTCGTTTAAATTTATTTTTGAGCATTTACATCTTGCATGGCCATTGATTTTAAGTTCATTACTTGGTGGCTCGGCTCAATATGTTGATGGATTTATTATTACAAGTAAATTTAATGAAGCTACATTTGCAATTTTCAGGTTTGGAGCAAGAGAATTGCCTATTTCTGTGCTTCTTGCAAATGCTTTTAGTAATGCAATGTTACCAGAGTTTTCGGAAGATTTTAAACTTGATGAATTATTAACTAAAATAAAGAAAAAGTCATTAGTGTTAATGCACCTATTGTTTCCGATTACATTTCTGATGCTTTTTTTATCGAATACATTTTTTCCAATAATTTTTAATTCAAATTTTACTGACAGTGCATTAATTTTTAATATCTATTTATTACTTATAATAAGCCGATTACTATTTCCACAAACAATATTGATTGGATTACAACAAACAAAAATAATTTTAATAACTTCTTTTATAGAAATAATTATAAATGTATTACTTAGCTTACTATTAGTAAATTATTTGGGAATTTCAGGAGTTGCTATTGCAACAGTTATTGCTTTTTTAATCGAAAAATTAATTTTATCATTATTTTTGTACCAAAAATTTAAGATTTCAATTATTAGATTTGTAGAAATTAAATGGTATGCGTTTTATTCAGCAATTACAATTTTAATATATTGTTTTATAGAGTTTTATTTGTTTTAAAAATTAAATATATAGAAAATGGAAATAGGTAGATCATCAAATCCGACATTAAGTAAAAATACTTTTACAAGCGTTATAACTGGAGACAATTCTGCTGTTATGACATTAAGTGGAACAATTAATAAAACATTCATTTTGTTATTATTGGTAACTCTTGGAGCTGCAATTACATGGAAAATGGTTTTCGACTCTATTAATGTAGAAGTTGGAATTCAACAAGCATATCCGTGGATTATTGGCGGAATGGTAGGAGGCTTAATACTTGCTTTAGTTACAATATTTAAGAAAAATTTGGCTTATATAACTGCACCTACATACGCAGTTTTCGAAGGTTTATTTTTGGGAGCAACTTCGGCAATGTTCGAATTTATGTATCCCGGAATAGTATTACAAGCTGTGGGACTTACATTTGGCGTTCTATTTTTATTATTATTTGCTTACAAAACTAAATTAATTAAAGTTACTGAAAATTTCAGACTAGGCGTATTTGCTGCAACAGGGGCAATTGGTCTTATGTATCTTGTAAGTTTTATACTCGGTATGTTTGGTATTCATGTTGGCTTTATTCACGATAATGGATGGATGAGTATAGGAATAAGCGTAGTAATTGTTGTAATAGCATCGCTAAATCTCATTTTAGATTTTGATTTTATCGAAAAAGGCTCTGAGCAAGGTGCACCAAAATATATGGAATGGTATGCAGCCTTTGGATTAATGGTTACATTAATTTGGCTTTACATTGAAATATTAAGACTGCTATCGAAACTAAGAAGTAGATAATATTACTTTGCCAATTCTAAAGCTTTAGCATATAATATATTATTTTCAAGATGAACATGAATATGTAGGTCATCTTCAAATTGTTCCAATAATTTGAATGTTACCTGATAAGTATTACAAGCGTCTTTTGGCAAAGAATAATTATTTGTTATAACATTTATCTTATCCATAGCTCCTCCAGCAAATTCATGTTCTCCCGACATTCGTTCAATTTCAGAAACAATGATTGATTTTATTTCATCAGAATTATTATTTAGAGCATTCTTAATTGCAGGAAATAAAACTTCTTCTTCCATTTTTAAATGTTGAAGCAATTCTTCATTAATTTTTTGAAAAATAGATGAAACCTCTATTAATTCAGGATGAAACTCTCCATGAACATCTGCTATTTTTTTTGTATAGAAAACTAGTTCTGGTAAAGTTTTAAGTACAAACTTGTGATGTGTGTTAACAATATAATCACATAAGAAATCAAGATTCCATTCTTTAAAATTATGAGATTGATTTTGTGGAATCTTTTCAAGCTCAATTAATTCCTGTTCAATTTTAATTGAATCAATTGCCTTATCATTACATGCTTTTGTCAAACTCATTTTTCCTCCACAACAAAAATCTATTCCTGCATTTTTAAATATCGAAGCTGCTCTGAAATCGTTTGCAACAATCTCTCCTATTGAAATCTCGCTATATTTTGATTTTATCATTTTAATTAAAATTTAAATTATTCAACAAATATATGAT
>MEND01000124.1:14625-17408 GCA_001768975.1 Bacteroidetes bacterium GWA2_31_9
AAGAGACAGAATATGCAATTAGAGCATTAGTTTATATTCAAATACAGAATTTTAATAATATTCGACCTGGTATAATTGAAATAGCAAATAAAATTAATGCTCCACAGTTTTTTGTTGGAAAAATATTACAACGTCTTGTTCGACAAGGGTTTCTTGAATCGTTAAGAGGTAAAGGTGGTGGTTTCTTTTTTGACCAAAACAAATCGGACTTACCATTAAAAGAATTAATAACTGCTACTGAAGGTGGTAAAATATTTTCAGATTGTGGTTTTGGGCTTCAAAAATGCGATGATAATAATCATTGTCCTTTGCATGAGAGTTATGCTCCAATTAGAGAAGTATTAAATACTATGTATTCAACAGAATCGATTCAAAAGCTTGCAAAAAAAAAGAGAAACTAGATTAGTTTCTCTTTTTCAAATTTTACAAATAAAATTATTTTCCGGAAAGTTTTGCTTTAATCAAATCATGTTTTTCCATATTACCAGTTCTGTAATAAAGAGTTTTTAATGATTGCATTGTGCTATTATCTTCAGGGTTTAATTCATAAGCTTTTTCAAGATATGGTAAAGCTTTTTCGAATGTTTCGTCGGCTTGTTTCTTTAAAACATCATATTTTTTTAAATCTTTTTCATCATTGGCTTTTTCGATAATAGCTGCTCCACTATTATAATACAAAGCACCAAGATTATAATACGCATCAAAATAATCAGATTTTAATTCAATTGCTTTTTTGTAAGAAATGCTTGCACTATCAACATTCTGATAATATGTATCATATAAGCTTCCTTGTGCAAAATGATATGTAGCATTTGTAGGATCTTTTTCTATTGCTATTTTAAGATAACTTAATGCTTGTCCTCCTTGTTTTGTTTCCAAATAATGATTAATCAATTCTGTAACTAAAGAAGCACTTCCATCTTGATATTTATCAATTCCTTTCTTTAAAGTTTCAACGTATTTAATTGTATCACCTTTTGCTTGTTGAACTTTTGCTTTTAAATAAAACATTGTTGCTTTTTCTTTGGCATCAACTCCGTAACCAAATTTAGTAACCAAATCATAATACTTTATTGCTTTATCATATTCTTTTGCTTTGTCTGCTGATAAAGCTGCATAATAAATTATTGGAGTATCAAGCTTTCCTGACAACGATGATAAAAATAATGAGTTTTCAAAAGAGCTTAAAGAGGCTGGATAATCTTTCGAATCTTTAAATTCAGTAACACCTTTATTTACAAATATATTTGCTAAGGCAGGGAATCTGTTCATAATAATATCCATTACAACCTCATCATCAACATAAGTAGTTTTTTGATTCATTAATAATAATGTGAATTTCACTAAATCATCTTCCTTATTTAAGTCTAAATTCTGATTAGCAGGATCTTTGAAGTTTAAAACCATAGCTTTTTTATATGCTTCTAGAGATTTTGATAAAGCATCAGCATCTAAGCTTTTGAATTTTTTATTTACATGAATTCCCTGATAAATTTGACCTGCATACCACCATGTTTTTGGGTCTGATATTGTTTTTTCGTGTTTACAAGCATCATCAATTGCTTCTTTTGCTTTGTCAAGCTCATCGTATTTAAGATAATTAAAGGCACTAACTCTTTTATTTGGTTGAGCATTAATTACTAAATAAACAAATAATAATGAGATGATTAATGTAGTCTTTTTCATTTTTTTAATATTTTATAATTTTCAAAATTAATTTATTATCATAAAAGTTCAAATATTTTGCCAGTATTATCAAGCACATAAAAGGAAAATTTGCAATAAGCAATAGGCAAAGGACAAATATGTAGTTAATATTTTTCGGGATTATTTAACATGTGATTTAATAGATTGCCTACTTCTTCACTTTTGATAATTAAATTTGAGTGTATTTCTTGAGTGATATATTTACAAAAATAAGCAAAATCCAACCATACACCTGTTTCAGAATTTTCTGCATCACAATCAGAAATTTTTGAAACAAAGTGTGCTGGATATTGTCTTTTGCGGTAGGCTTCTCCAAGATTTGTACAAACACTTCTTGACGACCTTCTTATTTGATCAGTTAATGAATATTTTTCTTCTTTAGGAAATGTTTTACTGATTTCAAATATTTCCATTGCTAATGAAAATGCTTTTTTATATACAGTAGTTTCCTTAAAATTTCGAACACTCATTTTGCCTATTGTCTATTGCTTATTCTATTGCAAATTGCTAATTGCCTATTGCTTATCGTCAGGATTTTCAACTTCAGGTTCTTCGCCTTCTTCTTCGTCATCTGAATCATCAGCATCATCTTCTTCCTCATCTTCAATTACTTCTTCGAGAGGTTCGATTTCAGTTACTAAATATTCGCTAATTTCGGGAGCTACAGGAACAATAACTTCTATAGGATTGCCATCTTCATCATATTCTATTTCTCCAAGCACTTCTGGCGGATTCTCAACATAAGCAACTGCTGCAATTGAATCATCATTTTTAAGATTTATAAGTCTTACTCCTTGAGTATTTCTGCCTAAAACTCTCAAATTACTAACTCCCAAACGTATTGCAATTCCTGATTTATTAATAATCATAATATCGTCAGTATCAACAACGCCTTTTATTGCAATAAGTTTTCCGGTTTTTTCGGTTACATTAATTGTTTTAACTCCTTTTCCACCACGATTTGTTATTCTGTAATCTTCAATGCTTGAACGCTTACCATAACCATTTTCAGAAACAACGAATACATCTTCAGAACAATTTTCGACAGATATCATTCCAATTACTTCATCATCAGT
>MEND01000124.1:17440-22971 GCA_001768975.1 Bacteroidetes bacterium GWA2_31_9
TATCACCTTCTCTTACATTAATTGCAATAATTCCATTCTGACGTGGACGAGAATAAGCTTCTAAAGAAGTTTTCTTAATTACTCCTTTTTGAGTACAAAGAACAATAAAGTTATTGTTGATATATTCCTGATCGTCGAGTTTTTGCACCTTAACAAATGCTTTTACTTTATCTTCAAGGTCAATATTTATAATATTTTGAATGGCTCTTCCTTTTGATACTTTAGTTCCCTCTGGTATTTCATATACTTTTAACCAATAGCATTTTCCTTTTTGAGTGAAAAACAACATAGTATTGTGCATTGATGCAATATATAAATGCTCAATAAAATCTTCATCTCTGGTTGTACTACCTTTTGAACCTACTCCTCCTCTATTTTGTCGTCTGTATTCAGTTAATACTGTTCTTTTTATATAACCTAATCGAGATATTGTAATAACAACATCTTCGTCGGCATAAAAATCTTCAGGATTAAAATCTTCGGCTGTATGAATTATTTCAGAACGACGTTCGTCGCCATATTTTGCTTTAATTTCTAATAATTCGTCTTTAATAATTTGCATTCTTAATGCCTCATCATCTAAAATGCTTTTTAAGTAAGCAATAAGTTTTTGAAGTTCAGCATATTCTTCTTTAATTTTATCGCGTTCAAGACCTGTTAATCTTTGTAAACGCATTTCAAGAATTGCTTTTGCTTGAATTTCTGAAAGAGTAAAGTTAGCCATTAATCCATCTTTAGCTTCATCTGGAGTTTTAGATGCTCTAATAAGTTTAATTACTTCGTCTAAATGGTCTAAAGCTATTAATAAACCTTCTAAAATATGTGCTTTTTTCTCAGCCTGATCTAATTCATACTTAGTTCTACGAACAATTACATCGTGTCGGTGTTCTACAAAATATGTAATAAGTTCTTTAAGGTTTAAAATTTTTGGTCGTCCTTTAACCAATGCAACATTATTTACACTAAATATAGCTTGTAATTGGGTAAATTTATATAAGTTATTAAGAACAACATTTGCACTTGCATCTCTTTTAATATCATATACGATACGCATTCCGTTTCTATCAGATTCATCGTTGATATTGGAAATTCCTTCAATTTTCTTTTCGTTAACTAAATCGGCAGTTTTTTTAATAAGATCGGCTTTATTAACTAGGAATGGAATTTCATTTACAACAATAAATTCACGACCATTTGCAGATACTTCGATATTTACTTTTGAACGCATTACAATACGTCCTCTTCCTGTTTCAAATGCATCTTTTACTCCTGAATAGCCATATATTATACCACCTGTAGGGAAGTCAGGAGCTTTTACATGTTGCATTAACTCTTCAATTGTAATTTCATTATTATTAATGTAAGCAATTGTACCATCAATAACTTCCGATAAATTATGAGGTGGCATATTTGTAGCCATACCTACTGCAATACCTGACGCTCCATTAATTAGTAAATTTGGAATTTTTGCAGGTAAAACTGATGGTTCTTCGAGCGAATCGTCGAAATTT
This sequence comes from Bacteroidetes bacterium GWA2_31_9, assembly GCA_001768975.1. Classification (GTDB taxonomy): domain Bacteria; phylum Bacteroidota; class Bacteroidia; order Bacteroidales; family GWF2-33-38; genus GWA2-31-9. The sequence continues at coordinate 18,952 of MEND01000124.1, forward strand.
AGTTGAAAGTCAACAGTATTCTTATCAATATCGTTAACCATTTCCTCGGCAATCTTTTTAAATCGTGCTTCGGTATAACGCATTGCAGCCGGACTATCACCATCGACACTACCAAAGTTACCTTGTCCATCAATAAGTGGGTATCTTAACGACCATTCCTGAGCCATACGAACCATTGCTTCATAAACAGAAGAATCACCATGTGGGTGATACTTTCCAAGCACTTCACCAACAATTCTAGCAGATTTTTTATATGGTCTGTTTGACATTAATCCTAAATCGAGCATTCCGTATAATACTCTTCTGTGAACAGGTTTCATACCATCTCTAACATCTGGTAATGCACGACTAACAATAACCGACATAGAATAATCGATATATGCCGATTTCATTTCCTCTTCAATATTTACCCTAATAATTTTTTCAGCTTCAGCCATTTTTAATATTTATTGTTTTAGTGATTAGTGTTAAATGTTTGAGGTTTGAAGTTTGAAGTTTGAGGTTGCTATGCAATAAAGTCTCAAATCCTAAATCTTTAAATCCTAAATTTTTAAATCGGTTATTTCAAATATTTGTAAATTAACATTTTAAATATGTGAATAATTTCCTTTTAAAAAACTTACTAAAGTAGAAATTTGAAGTCAAAATCAAACTTAAATTAGTGTTGAACTTATTAACATTGTATGTTTATAATTGTTTATTTATATTTACATTCTGAAATAGAAAAAAAAGTAAATTTCAGCCGAACTTTTAATAGAGTTATATTATGGACGCAAAATTTTCACAACGAATTAAGGATGTGCTTACTTACAGCAGAGAAGAAGCTATCAGACTAGGTAATGATTATATATCAAATGAACATTTATTTCTTGGAATTCTCCGCGAAGGTGAAGGTTTAGCTTATGAAATTTTGATATCTATGGGTGTTGATGTGATAGAAATTAAAGTTGATATCGAAGAAAAACTACGTTCAAAGAATTTTGTTGAAGTTAAAAATCCTGAAAATATTCAACTTTTAAAGTCTGCCGAAAAATCTCTAAAATTGATTTATCTTGAAGCAAAATCATTAAAAAGCTTGACAATAGACACAGGTCATTTATTATTAGCTATATTAAAAGAATCAGATTCAATAATTTGCAACTTACTTATGGAAAAATATAATTTAGAATACAGCAGAGTTAAACATGGTATCACCAAGTTTAATCCAGAAGCAAAATCTGACTTTGATGATGAAGAAAAACCTTCATATCCAGCCAGCGGAAAAAATCCTACTTCAAAATCGAATTCTGAAACTCCTGTTTTAGATAATTTTGGTATAGACTTAACAAAAGCTGCAGAAGAAGGAAAACTTGACCCAATTGTAGGCAGAGAAAGAGAAATTGAACGTTTAGCTCAGATATTAAGCCGACGAAAAAAGAACAATCCTGTATTAATTGGAGAACCTGGTGTTGGTAAATCTGCTATTGCTGAGGGTTTAGCATCTCGAATTATTCAAAGAAAAGTTTCAAGAGTTTTATTTGGTAAGCGAGTTGTAACATTGGATTTAGCTTCAATAGTAGCTGGAACTAAATATCGTGGACAATTTGAAGAAAGAATTAAAGCTATTCTTAATGAGCTTGCAAAAACTACAAACATAATTTTATTTATTGATGAAATTCATACTATTGTTGGAGCAGGTGGTGCAACTGGCTCACTTGATGCAGCTAATATGTTAAAACCAGCTTTAGCACGTGGCGAAATTCAATGTATTGGTGCTACTACGTTAGATGAATACAGACAACATATTGAAAAAGACGGTGCATTAGAAAGAAGATTTCAAAAAGTAATTGTTGAACCAACAAGCTACGATGAAACTTTCGAAATACTTAACAATATAAAAGAAAAATACGAAGATCATCACAATGTAACTTATACTCCTGAAGCAATTGAAGCTTGTGTAAAATTGACATTAAGATATATTAGCGACAGACATTTGCCTGACAAAGCTATTGATGCACTTGATGAAGCTGGTTCAAGAGTTCATATTTCGAATATTCAGGTTCCTAAAAAAATTATGGAAGTTGAAAAAAGTATTGAAGATTGCAGAAAAGAGAAATTCTCAGCAGTAAAAAATCAACAATTCGAATTAGCAGCAAGCTACAGAGATAAAGAAAAGCATTTACTTCAAAGTCTTGAAGAAGAGAAGAAAAGATGGGAAAAAGACATGCAAAAACATCGACAGGTTGTAACTGATGAAAATGTTGCTGAAGTTGTTGCTATGATGACAGGTGTACCAGTTCAAAGAATTGCTCAAGCCGAAGGTTCGAGATTATTGAAAATGGGACAAGAATTGCAAGGAAAAGTAATTGGACAAGATCCTGCAATTGAAAAAGTTGTTAAAGCAATTCACAGAAACAGAGCTGGATTGAAAGATCCAAACCGTCCTATCGGAACATTTATATTTTTAGGCCCAACTGGAGTTGGAAAAACTCAATTGGCAAAAGTTCTTTCTGAATATTTATTCGACAGTGCTGATTCTTTAATTAGAATTGATATGAGCGAATATATGGAAAAATTTTCTGTATCTCGCCTTGTTGGAGCACCTCCAGGGTATGTTGGTTATGAAGAAGGCGGTCAATTAACCGAAAAAGTTAGAAGAAGACCTTATTCAGTTGTTTTATTAGACGAAATTGAAAAAGCTCACCCTGATGTTTTCCATATTCTTTTACAAGTTTTAGACGAAGGTCGTTTAACTGATAGTTTTGGTCGTAGAGTTGATTTTAAAAACTCAATTGTTATAATGACTTCAAATATTGGTTCAAGAGAATTATCAGATTATGGAAGAGGAGTTGGATTTGATACTAAAACACGTGATAATAGTGTTAAAGAAATGTCGAAAGGGATTATTGAAAAAGCTCTTAAAAAAGCCTTTGCTCCTGAATTCCTAAACAGAGTTGATGATGTTATAATGTTTAATAGCCTTACAACAGAAGATATTCATAAGATTATTGACATTGAGCTTAATGGTTTTTACAAAAGAATTTTGGGATTAGGTTATCAATTCAAAATTTCCGCTCCTGCAAAAGACTTTATTGCAACAAAAGGCTTTGATGTTCAGTTTGGTGCAAGACCATTAAAACGTGCTTTACAGAAATATCTTGAAGATCCTTTAGCAGAAGCTTTAATTAAAACTAATATGACTCCCGGCGACGTTATTAATGTTGGTTTTGACAAGAAAAATGAAAAAATAAAAATTAGTATTACTAAAGCTGGACAAAAGCTTGAGAAGGAAACTAAATAATATTGATTTAAGCTTAATATATTGATTAGCCAGACTTAGGTCTGGCTTTTTCTATTAAATAGTGTCAATTATAAAACACTGTGTTTCTTTAGAAAACTTCAAGAATGAGGCATTCGCTGTTTTGAAAATAAGGAGTTTACGAATATAAATGCGATGTGTTGAGCTTTGTCGAAACAACTGTTTTCAAAATCAGAGTAACGAAATTATTGGAGTTTTCTAAGAGACACTATTTAGTAATATTCCTAATTGCTTTTACCGAAAAAAAATAGCTGACAATTATTAGTATTGTTCCTGCCATAAACGGTGCTCCCGGAAAATAGAACATTGAATCAACTTTAGAACAATACGAAAACAAATTGGTCATTAGTAAAGGTCCAATAATAGAAGTAAGGCTGACTAAACTTGTTAAAGCTCCTTGCAATTCGCCTTGTTCGTTATTAGGAATTTGGTTTGAAATTGCTCCCTGAATAGCTGGGCCGGCAATACCTCCAAGGCAATAAGGAACTAAAATTGCAAACATCATCCACGAACTCGATGCAAAAGAGAACAAAAACATTCCTATTCCCCATAATGTGATTCCTAAAAATATTGTGCGTTTTTCGCCAAATTTTGACAAAATTACTCTTACAAGACCTCCTTGAACAATTGCAACCAATAAACCAACTACTCCTAGAGAATAACCAACCATTGTTTCGTCCCAATCGAATTTAAACATAGTGTAAAATGTCCAGTTTGAATGA
>MEND01000124.1:23012-26201 GCA_001768975.1 Bacteroidetes bacterium GWA2_31_9
AAAAATATCCATAAATAACATTTACAAAAGTTAAAGCTGCAGCTGCTAAAAAAGGAACACTTACCCCCCATTTGCTTAATATTCCGCCCATTACAGGACCAATAATAAAACCCACACCAAACGCAGCTCCAACTAAACCAAAGTTTTGAGCTTTTTTTTCAGGAGTACTAATATCTGCAATATATGCCGATGCAGTTGTAAAACTTGCTCCACAAATTCCAGCTAATATTCTTCCGATGAATAACCAGATAATATTTGGAGCATAAGCATGTATTAAATAGTCTATTCCGAGTCCGAAAAGTGAGAATAAAAGAACAGGTCTGCGTCCGAACCTATCGCTTAAATTTCCAAGAATCGGTGAAAATATAAATTGCATAATTGCATACGAAAACATAAGCCAACCACCATATCTGGCAGCACCAACAATCCCCGTATCTGTAAGATTTTCAATTAATGAAGGAATAACAGGAATTATTATTCCAAGTCCAATAACATCAACAAGAATCGTAACAAAAATGAATATTAACTTTGCATTATTTCCTTTAGAATTCATCACTATTTTTTTCAAAAAAGTTGACAAATTTAAAATTTATATTCATTAATGCTTTTGATTTGATTCTAAAATATACTAATTTTAATGAAAGTCATTAGTTATAGCCATATTTACAAAAAAAAGGAAGACAACTTTTGTTATCTTCCTTTTTAAAAATAAGTTTTATTTTACTATTTCATCAAAGTTACATGAACATTTACAGTAGTTTCAGCATAAGTACCTGAGCATATTTTAATAACTGCATCACCTTCGCCAGCAGCTATAATCAAACCATCAGAATCAACGCTGGCAACCATAATATTATCTGAACAAAAGACCAAACTAGGTGAAGGAACTGGATTATTAGACACATCATAAGCAGTATAGTTGATTTGGGCTTGTGAACTGCTAAATAAATTAAGATTAATAGGCTGAGAATCTGTTACTGTTATATGGTCAACTAATGAATTTCCTGCTCCACAATTACAATCATCGGCAACAGCTACAGATATAGAACCAACTCCTCCAACATAAGGATTATTGTGATCTGAAGCAATAATAAATGTCATCATTCCAGCCATAGCATTTGATTTTAAAGTAACTAATCCTGTTGAATTTACTGTTGCAATATCGAACATATCAAACCCATAAGTAGGAATTTCCCAGTCAAAAGTAATACCTGTATAAGGAGTTGCACTGGTACGGGTTAAATGATATGCCTCAACAGTAAATTGCTTTGAACCGCCTGCTGGAATTGATGTATTAAATGGAGTAATCCAAACAAGTGTATCAGGATTTACCATAATTTCTGCTTGTCCAACAATACCACTTGCAATAGCTTGAATATATGTTGTACCTGTTTGCAATGGAGTTACCATACCAGTACTGCTTACACTTGCAATAGATGGTTCAGATGATTTCCATGTAAAAGTCGTTGTAGCTTCTGTGCCATCACTCTTATATGCTTTTGCTGTTAATTGTTGACTTTCATCCTTAAATAAATCTTTTGAAGGAGGATTTACTTCAATTCTAATAATAGGAAGAGATATTTCAGGCATACCTACAACAAGAACAGGAACTGTAACCGTAGGATTCCCATTAATACTTGTAGAGGTAACTGTAATTTGACATTGACCAACTTCAATAAAACTAACTAAACCAGAAGAAGAAACAGTTGCAATAGCTGTATTACTTGATTGATAAGTACAAGTTGGGTTTGTAACACCAGAAGTCGATAAAAATACTGATTCAAGTTGCAGATTATCACCTTTATTCCATATTATAGCTGAAGGTGCAACAGAAAACACAGCTGGAGCATAAATTCCTAGCGGAACAAAAGCCGAATAAGTAACATTATCAATTGTAACTGAGCCTGTAATTTTCACATCTCCAGTTCCTAAAGTAGCTACTACACCTGATGAATTAATTGTAGCCAACTGAGAATCGGAAGTTGACCAGGAAACACCAGTTGCAGGGGTTACCGAACCATTCGCATCAATAAGTACAGCCGAATATGCAATATTGCCATCAGGAGAGATTGTTTGAGCACCGTTTTCAATAACCAATGCATACTTTTTAGTTGTATTTACTGGATTTGGAATCGGATCTTCTGTTTTATCCTTTTTACAAGAATTTATAAAAATGATAGCAAAAGCAATCATAATAGTTGAGAAAATTTTTAATTTATTTTTCATATTTTTTTTTATTTGTTTAATCAAAGAAACTAAAAAAAAATCAAAATAAAAATTTATAAAACTTTTGATTTAATTCCAAAATAATCTAATTTTACTAAAAGTCAATTTTATGTCAAAAAAGAAAATTACAAAAAAAGAAAAAACTGAGCATGATATAGATTATGATGTTCATGGCGATATCAAAGCTGATAAAAGAGAAAAATTATCTAAAAATGTTTACGAAAAAGAACTTGAAAAGCTTGCAATTGAGCTTGTTAAGCTTCAAGAATGGGTAAAACAAAAAAAACTAAAAATTGTTGTAGTTTTTGAAGGTCGCGATGCTGCCGGAAAAGGAGGAGCAATAAAAACCATATCACAGTATCTTAATCATCGTATTTGCAGGGTTGTAGCTCTTGGAGTTCCTACCGAAAAAGAAAAATTGCAATGGTATTTTCAGCGTTACATTTCGCAACTTCCAGCAGGTGGTGAAATTGTTCTTTTCGACAGAAGTTGGTATAACCGGGCTGGTGTTGAAAAAGTTATGGGATTTTGCACAAATGACGAATATGAAGAATTTTTAAGAGCTTGTCCTGAATATGAAAAAATGCTTATTCGCTCAGGAATAATACTTGTAAAATACTGGTTCTCTGTAAGTAACGAAGAACAAGAAATAAGATTTCAAGATAGAATTAATGATCCTACAAAACGTTGGAAAATTAGTCCTATGGACATTGAATCTCGTAGCAAATGGGTCGAATATTCAATGGCTAAAGATACAATGTTTGATTTTACCGACACTAAACAATCTCCTTGGTATGTGGTTGAAGCCGACGATAAAAAACGTGCAAGACTAAATTGCATACATCACCTTCTTTCATTAGTTGAATATGAAGACCTTACACCAAAACCTTTCAAAATCAAAGAAAGATTATCTGACGAGCATTACGTAAGACCGCCAAAGCAAGAGCAGACTTTCGTGCCGTC
>MEND01000124.1:26220-27650 GCA_001768975.1 Bacteroidetes bacterium GWA2_31_9
TCTTTGAGCTTTAAACTTATAAATGATAACAAAATAACTTTCAAATGAATAATCCACTATTACTCCCATTTAAAACAAAATTCAACAGCATTCCATTCGAGGAAATTAAGCTCGAACATTTCAAACCTGCTTTTGAAGAATCCATTAAGATTGGCAAACAAGAAATTGAACTTATTAAAAACAATCAGGATTCTCCTACTTTTCTAAATACGATAGAAAAACTTGAACGTTCAGGAAAATTGCTTGATACTATTTCTACTATATTTTTCAATCTAAATAGTGCCGAAACATCTGACGAAATGCAGGCTTTGGCTCAGGAAATGTCGCCATTACTGACAGCTTATTCTAACGAAATTCTATTTGACATTGATTTATTTGCAAGAATTAAAGTGGTTTACGATAACAAAGAAAACGAAAAGCTTTCGGCAGAACAGTTAATGTTGCTCGATGAAACATACATTAGTTATGTTGACAATGGTGCAAATCTGAATTCTGAGCAAAAAGAAGAATTAAAAAAAATAAATACCGAATTATCAAAACTAAGCCTTAAATATGGCGAAAATGTACTGAAAGATTCAAATGCTTTTGAATTAATTGTAACAGACGGAAACGATTTAATCGGTCTGCCCGACGATGTTAAAGAAGCTGCAATGATGACCGCAAAAGCTAAAGGAAAAGAAAATTGCTGGTGTTTTAATCTTGATTTTCCATCATACATTCCTTTCATGCAATATTCCGAAAACCGTGAATTAAGAAAGAAAATGTTTCTTGCTTATGGCTCTCGTGCATTCAAACAAAACGAATACAATAATGAAAATAACCTGAAAAAAATCAGCGAACTCAGGCTTGCAAAAGCAAACATTCTTGGCTTCGGCTCACACGCAGCCAAAACCTTAAAACGCCGTATGGCTGAAAAGACAGAAAATGTTCAGAAACTTTTCGACCAATTAGTGAAATATGCAATGACAATTGCAAAAAAAGAAATTGCTGAAATTACAGAACATGCCACAAAATTAAACGGACCCGAAAAACTTGAACGTTGGGATTTTTCGTATTATTCAGAAAAATTAAAAAAAGAAAAATTCGACATCGACGATGAAATGCTAAAGCCATATTTTCAACTCGAAAATGTGCTGGATGGAGTTTTTGCAACAGCAAGCAAATTATATGGAATTACGTTCGTTGTCAGAAGTGATATTCAAAAATACCACAAAGACATTGTTACTTATGAGGTTTTAGACGAAAATAATAAGCATTTGGCTTTATTCTATGCTGACTTTTTTCCACGCGAAGGCAAACGAAACGGTGCCTGGATGACATCATTTCAAGGACAAAACAAATACGATGGAATTGAGCAACGACCTCATGTTTCGATAGTTTGTAATTTCACAAAACCAACCGAAAGCAAACCTTCGCTATTGACTTTTAAT
>MEND01000124.1:27665-28618 GCA_001768975.1 Bacteroidetes bacterium GWA2_31_9
TGCCATCTCAAATAATGGAAAACTGGTGTTTCGAAAAAGAATGTCTTGATATTTTTGCAAAACATTATCTTACAAATGAGCCAATTCCGATGGAATTAGTTCAAAAAATCAAAGACAGTGCAAATTATATGAGTGCATATCAAACAGTTCGTCAGGTTAGTTTAGGAGTTCTGGATATGGCTTGGCACGACACCAAAACTACAATTACTGACTCTGTTAGCGATTTTGAAAAGAAAGTTGCCGAAAAGTTCGATTTAATGCCAAAAGTTGAAGGAGTTAATACTTCTTGCTCATTTTCTCATATTTTCCAAGGCGGATATTCTGCCGGATATTACAGCTACAAATGGGCAGAAGTACTTGAAGCCGATGCCTTTGAATATTTCAAGGAAACAGGAGTTTTTAATAAAGAAACTGCTCGTAAATTCCGAGAAAATATTCTTTCAAAAGGAGGAAGCTCACATCCAATGATTCTTTATAAAAATTTTAGAGGGAAAGAACCCAGTGCGGAGGCATTATTGAGGAAGAGTGGGTTGATAAAATAATCATTGTTAAACAACTAAATTTAGTACGCTACTCTGTAGCTAAATTATCATCAATACTAATATTCTATAAACAGCACACTACGTAGTTATTATTTTATTAAGTTCCAGAGGAACGTCATGTTTATAGAAAAAATGTCATTACAAAATAATAGCTACAGAGTAGCGTAATGTACTGTAATTGCTTTAAGATTAAGGAATTACAGATGTGTTCATAAATTTAGTCGGTCAGTAGTTTCAGAACTCCTTACCTCTCGCAGAATAAAAGTACGGAGATTTCAAACCCACTTCAATTAACTTAAAAATAATAATCTAAACTCCCTGTTATATTTGCGATACTAAAAGCCTTATATTCTGCTTTTTTATATTCGCAATAATCCATGTTAATTTCATAAAAAGAACTCTCTAAAAGAG
>MEND01000125.1:0-5591 GCA_001768975.1 Bacteroidetes bacterium GWA2_31_9
AGACTATGAAAATTCCTTAACTAAACGACATTGAATCGTAAATCATAAAATTTTATGCCAGTTGTATATAATAATATCGAAAGTGATTTTCAAATAGGAATTTGGCACATTAGTGAATCAAGTAAAACATTGTTTGATAATGCCTCGTTATCTGATTTTGAAATTGATTTGTTAAATAAAATCAAAAACGAACAACGCCGAAAACAATGGCTTGCAACACGTTGTCTTTTAAACGAAATTTACAATAACGAAACTGAAATACTATATAACGACAATGGAAAACCAAGACTCGAAAATGGAACACACGTTAGCATTTCACACACACAAACTTATGCTACAATTATTATCAGTAAACGCTACAATGTTGCTATTGATATTGAAACAGTTTCGAACAGAATTTTAAAAGTTCAGCACAAATTTGTAAAGCCAACCGAAAGCAGCTATTTTTTTCAATCAAAAGAAATCGAAAACAGCACACTTATTTGGTGTATTAAAGAGTCGCTTTGCAAATTATTCGATTTTAAAATATTCGATTTTATAAATAATCTTACAGTGCTTCCTTTCGAATTTGCCGAAAAAGGAGAAGTAAAAGCCAGAGCCATTTATATGTCAAATGTTCACGAAATTCCAATTAATTATTTTACTTTTGAAGACTCATTAGTTGCTTGGTGCTATAATAAAAATGAACATTTATAAACTCATAACCGACAAAGTTGCCAATAAAAAAAAGATTATTGCAGCACTTATCGACCCCGACAAAATCTCCAAACTTCCTCAATTAATTAAAAATATTGAAAGTAGCCGCATTGATTTAATTCTTATTGGTGGAAGCCTTTTGTTTACCGATATTGAAAAAACCATAAAATTAATTAAATCGAATACTAAAAAACCTGTTCTGATTTTCCCCGGAAACATACTTCAAGTAAGCGACAAAGCCGATGGAATACTGCTATTATCGCTTATTTCGGGACGTAATCCTGACCTTTTAATCGGAAACCATGTAATTTCTGCACCAATAATTAAAAAAGCTAATATTGAGGTTATTCCTACGGGTTATATGCTTATTGAAAGTGGCAAAAAAACTTCAGTTGAATACATAAGTAACACAAAACCAATTCCGAACGATAAAAGCGATATTGCTACTGCAACCGCAATGGCTGGCGAAATGCTTGGTTTAAAATTAATTTATCTTGAAGCCGGAAGTGGTGCAGCTAATCATGTTCCCTTAGAGATGATTAAAAAAGTTAAAAACAATATCAGTTTACCACTTATTGTTGGTGGCGGATTCCGTAATATCGAAAACATAAAAAATGCCTTTAAATCAGGTGCAGATATTATAGTTTTGGGAAGTATTTTGGAAGATAATATAGATTTTATTGAGGAATTGGGGGTGGTTTATTAGCATTGTTTACTATTCAGTTATCCACAGTAACACCCAATTCGATTAATTCATTAATTTGCTCCAAACTAATCTTATTTTCAGATAAATCAGCATATTCGAGTTTGTTAAGTTCGAAAAGTGGAGAAATATCTTCGAAACAATTGTTTGATAAAATTACTCTTTTTAGGTTTGTTAAATTACTTAAGGCATCGATATTTCCAACCTGATTGTCCGATAAGTTTAGTTCTTCCAAATATGCAAGTCCGATAAGTGGCGTGATGTCTGAAATTCGGTTATTGGACAAATCAATGATTCTTGCATGTATGCAGAATTGCACTCCATCTAAATCGTTAATATCCGATGATGATAATTCAAATTCATCAGTGTCTTCTAAGTAATACGAAGGATATTCAATGTCAGTATTGCCGTAATATCTAATTTTTACAGCATCATAAAAGTCATATTCAATTAGTTTAGTTTTGTTGTTCTTGACTGTATCACTATCATTTATAACACTAAAGCCCTCTGTGTTAATATCCCAATCATAAACAGGAGAGTAATCAATATCTTCATAACTATTAAGAGAAGTTGCAATTTCTTCGATTCGCTCCATTTTCAAAATATGCGAATACGAAAGTAGTCCATCATAATTATTTTGCTCTGAGAATCTGTTAATTTCATTTACATGATATTGAATCCTGTCTGGATGATATAACATAATGAGCTTCGAAAAACCTTTACCATCAGAAGTAATTTTAATATCAATACAATCACTTATTATCTCTGTAATTTTTTGAAGAATCGAATATTGTTGATTCTTGTACAAATTAATCAATGTTAACGAAATATTATTCAAATTCCTTAGAGTATAAGCTTCTTGGAGTTTTTCTTGGAGTTCTTTTATCGTCATTTAATATTAATTGTAAGTTATGGTTTAGTAAAGCTTCAAACTGACTAAAACTAAAAAAATCTCATAGAAAATTCTTTATTATTTAGAGTGATGGTTGTGAATATGTTTTCATTGGCTTTTTTGAATCTATTCATTATCAAGGTGCAAAATGTTTTATAAAAGTACAAAAAAAAACAGCAAATCATTTCATCCCCAACGAAATATATATTACGATTTTTTAATTATATCTTATATTAATCTGCATCGAGGGTAGTTAATAAAATTGAATTTACAAAACCTATTTTACTCTTTTAGAATATCTTACTGATTAATCATACCCTTTAAAATTAAAATTTATACCAAATAAAATAAACTCGTTTTTGTCATTGCGAACGCTAGTGAAGCAATCTGTATTTGTTTGTTTTTAGTAGATTGCTTCGTTCCTAGCAATAACGGTTTCTCCCATCCTACTACCTATTACTTTCAACTTATCACTTAGATATTTTCCAGTATAAGATTCCTCACATTTAACTAGATCTTCAGGAGTTCCTTCAAAAACCACATAATCACTTTTTTTATCAACTTCGGGGTCTAAATCAATTAATGAGCGTTTTGTCCAAATTATTTTAGCCATTTCCCAAGTTTTTGCTTTACTTTATCAGTTGTATAAACATTTCCTTGTTCAATATCTTTTAAGCCTTGCTCAATTTTATCAACCACAATTAATTCTTCAATAACTTCTTCAATTGTAAAATTCTCAGGTAGAGTGTTTATTGTATTTATTAGTTTTTCTTTAGTTAACATAAGTTTTAAGCGTTATTACAAACTTAATTAAAAAACAGATAATGTTCAAATTATATTATCAGATTAAAAAAAAACGCCTTTAAAATCAGATGCCGTCATAATAGTTCTTAGAAGTATTTTGGAAGATAACGTGGGTCTTACTTTTTTGTGATTATTATCGAAGTTAAAACCTAAATCTCAAATTACAATTACCTAATATACAAACTATTTTTAGAATTGAAGTTTTGAGAAATTTGAAAAATGACAAAAGTAGATTGCTTGTTCGCAGAAACTTATATTTTATAAAAGGGAGAATAATACTACTTTTGTATAGGGTATTGTAGTTAATTTGTTAAAGTTTAATCACTATATTTGTTAAAAATAATATTTTATGTCTTTTAAAATTAAAATTAATTCACTTGGACCAATAAGAGATAGTGAAATTGAATTTTCACCATTTATGATTTTTACTGGTGAAAGTAATACAGGAAAAAGTTATTCTGCATTTTTGGTTTATTACGTTTTAAAAATGTTTATTGAAGGTGATAATAATTTAGCATATTATTTTAATGAAAAATATAAATTGAATTTTGAGGATTTAAAAATTAAAAAACAAACTCATTTATATTTTGATACAAAAGATTTTTAAAAAATGGATTTCAAAATATTCCTCAACTTTTCTCTCGAATTATCTAAATTTCCAATCAAAAACGATTATCTGTTGTCAAATGTTCATTTACATTTAATTGAAGGCAATAACCGAGAAATAAATATTACTGACTATTTCAAATAAAATATATTTAAAGCCTATACTTTAAATCATTTCATAAATGCAAATAAACGATACCCAAATTCTTCAATACATACCTCAACGTCAGCCAATTGTAATGATTGACACATTGGTAGAATCTGATGAAGTTAAAACAATTTCATCGTTAACAATTAGTCCTGAAAATATTTTTTGTAAAGATGGCGTACTTAATATGCCCGGATTAATCGAAAATATGGCTCAAACAGCAGCTCTTAGAGTTGGTTACTATTGTAAAATAGAGAATAAACCTGTACCTATTGGTTTTATTGGTGGAATAAAAAATCTAATTATTAATAATTTACCAAAAATTGGAAGCCAAATAAATACAGAAATAATATTGAAACACGAAGTTATGGAAGCGTCTATTGTTCAATGTTATATCAAACAAAATGAAGTAATTATTGCTGAATGTGAGTTGAAAATATTTTTGATTAAAACTGGCAATTAAAAGTGAAGAAAATTCTTGTTATATATTACAGTCAATCAGGGCAATTAAAACAAATCCTTGATAATATTTGTTTGCCTTTTGAGAAAAATCAAGAAATTTCTATTACTTGGCATAAAATAAAACCAGTTAACGATTTTCCTTTTCCTTGGAAAGCTGATGAGTTTTTTAATGCAATGCCCGAATCGGTTAAAGGTACTCCTTTTGAAATTGACTCTACTGATTTAAATACTGATGAAAATTATGATTTAATTATTTTTGGATATGCTGTTTGGTACTTATCTCCTTCAATCCCAACAACTTCTTTTTTAAAAACAGAAATTGCCAAAAAACTTTTTGCTAATAAGAAAGTAATAACGGTTATTGCTTGTAGAAATATGTGGACTAATGCACATAAAACTGTTATTAATTTAATTTCTGAAAGTGGAGGAAAAACTATTGGAAACGTAGCATTAAGCGACAAAACTAATAACCTAGTAAGCGTAATAACAATCTATCAATGGATGGTAAAAGGTATTAAAGAAAAGTATATGAACATTTTTCCAATGCCGGGAGTTTCTGATGCCGATATTAATAAAAGTATCGTTTTTGGTAAGTCAATTTTAAAGATGATGTTAGGTGAAATTTCTGAACAAAATCTTCAACAAGATATATTAAAAAATAATAAAGAAAGTTTTAGCTTGTCGTTAGCATTAATTGAAAAAACTGCAATTAGAATTTTTAATATTTGGGCTAATTTTATTTTGAAAAAAGGCGATTATAACTCAACTACAAGATTAACACGAGTTAGAATTTTTAAATATTATCTTTTTATTGTAATTTTTGTTGTTTTGCCTTTTGCTCAATTGTTTTTCAGTTCTATTTTGCTTTTAAATCCAGTTTTGAAAAGAAAATTAATTAAAAGATTTGCATCTCCAGATTTTAATTATTCTCAAACATAGAATTAAGGTTTATATAACATGCTATTTAAAAACCCTCCATTTATTTTTTCCAAAAAACTAAAGATATATTATATTTGCTTTTCAAAAAAAAATTAGCTGTTTGTAATGAAAAGCACTGTTTATATAAATAAAATATCCAAGTTTTTACCAAACAATCCTATTTCAAATGACGAAATGGAGCTACTTCTGGGAATGATTGATGGAAAACCATCAAAAGCCAAAAGCATTGTACTTAGAAATAATCAAATTAAGACTCGTTATTATGCAATTGATAGCAACGGCAAATCCACTCATTCTAATGCTGAATTAACGGCAAATGCGGTTTTATCTTTATTCCCAAA
>MEND01000125.1:5700-5842 GCA_001768975.1 Bacteroidetes bacterium GWA2_31_9
GAAACTGCCTCATTTTCGGGTGGATGTAATTCAGGAATGAATGCTTTGAAATATGCATATTTAGCAGTTTTATCAGGAGATAAAGACAATGCAATTTGCACTGGCTCAGAGAAATTATCAACTTGGATGCTTGCTAAAAATT
>MEND01000126.1 GCA_001768975.1 Bacteroidetes bacterium GWA2_31_9
TGAAACAGAATGTTCGAGTTCGAGGTTTCGATGAACTGAAAATCAGGAGTGTACTTCAGTACATGACTGATTTGAAGGTCGAGAATAACGATGAAATCGGACATTATGGACAAACTCTAATTAAAATAAGAAATATGAAAAAACTAACCATATCAATCGCAATTTTTCTAGTATTGTTCTTCCTCCCTTCCCTTTGGGAAGGGTCGGGGTTAGGTGCCCAAAACATCGCTATCACTGATGACGATACTTATGTAGCCGACCCCTCGGCAATGCTTGATGTAAAGTCAATTAATAAAGGAGTTTTACTTCCACGATTAACTACTATTCAGCGAAATTTAGTAAGTAATCCGGCAATTGGACTATTGGTGTTCGATACCGATGAAAATACATATTATTTCTACAATGGTACAGTTTGGGTTAATGTATCTTCTGGTGCTCAGGTTTGGAATCAAACAGGTTCAAATGTACACCTTACCGATTCATCAAATAATGTTGGTGTTGGAACAAGCAATCCTCAAAATAAATTTATTGTAAAAGGCGATGCAAGTTCAGGAGTTGATGAAGCAATATTTGCAGTAGTAAACGCTAATGGTGATACAATATTTGCAGCATATCCTCAAGGTGCTAGAATTTACGTTGATGATTCTCCAACAAAGGCTACAAGTAGTAAAGGCGGTTTTGCAGTTGGAGGCTTTTCTCCATCAAAGGGAGCTACTACAAACGAATATTTACGTGTAACCCCTGATAGCGTAAGGGTTTATATCGAAGAAAATAACCTTAATAAAGCTACCAGTAGCAAAGGAGGTTTTGCAGTTGGCGGATTTTCACCTTCAAAAGCACAAACTTTCGATAGTTTATTTCTATTTTCGGATAAGACAGGTTTGAATGTTTCTTTTCTAACCGAATCGGAGAGAGATTCAATTGTTAGTCCTCGATTAAGTTCAATCATTTTCAATACAACTGACAGTTGTTTACAAATTTATTTAGGACGCTGGGAAAGTATTTGGTGTACTACACTTAATTGTGTTGCACCAGCTGTAATTTCAAATCCAGTTAGCCAAACTCGTACTCCAACAGGTGAAGCAACATTTATAGTATCTGTTGTTGGAACACGATTAAATCTTTTCTGGCAAGAAAGCCGTGATGGTGGAATAACATGGATAACTTTAGGTGATGGAGGTACTAGCCCACAATATTCTGGTGTACATAACGATACCTTATTGCTTACAAATCTTGCTTCATCATCGGCTGGATATAAATACAGATGTTATACCTACAATACTTGTGGAAATGCTACTTCAAATGCAGCAGAACTTATTCCTAAAATTGGAGATAGCTATGGTGGAGGTATAGTTTTTTATATTGATGGCACAGGGCAGCATGGCTTAATAGCCGCCATAAGCGACCAAGGTTCAAATAAAAAATGGGGATGTGCTGGAACACTTATATCAGGTGCTGATGGTACTGCTATTGGTACAGGTTCTCAGAATACGATTGATATTGAAGCTGGATGTGCAGAAGTCGGTACTGCTGCAGATATTGCTGCTAATTTGGTATTAAATGGTTACGACGATTGGTTTTTGCCTTCAAAAGATGAATTAAACCAATTGTATCTTAATAAAGCTATAGTTGGCGGTTTTGCTGACTATGTCAGCAACTACTATTGGAGCAGTTCGGAGTACACTTCAGACAATGCATTTGAGCAATCCTTCACCAATGGCAATCAGACCCATCTCTATAAGAGCAACACAACAAACAGGGTTAGGTGTATTCGGTCTTTTTAAATATTTAATGATTCAGCTAACGGTCTAATTTATATTTGAAAACATGAATTTTTTTTGTAAAAACTAAATACTTAAAACAATGAAAAAATTAACCTTATCAATCGCAATTTTTCTAGTATTGTTCTTCCTCCCTTCCCTTTGGGAAGGGTCGGGGTTAGGCTGGAAAGGGCAGGGGTTAGGTGCCCAAAACATCGCCATCACTGACGACGATACCTACACAGCCAATTCATCTGCAATGCTCGACATTAAGTCTTTATCAAAAGGAATGTTAGTTCCACGACTAACTACAACACAGCGAAATGCTGTATCAAATCCAGCTACCGGACTTTTGGTTTTCGATACCGATGTTGCAAGTTTTTACTTTTATAACGGAACTTCGTGGACTAACTTATCATCTGGAAATGCAAATGGAATAATTGGATATACATCACCTGATAAAGTATATCTAAATGATATTACTGATAAATTTGGTGTGGGAACAGTTTCTCCTTCAGGTAAAATGGAGGTGAAATCAGATGTTTCAATTGGAACAGAATTGCCAATTTTTAATGTAGTTAATTCAACCGGTGATACAGTTTTTGCAGTTTATGAACAAGGCGTAAGAATAAATGTTTATGATGATCCATTAGCAAAAGCCAATACCAGCAAAGGTGGTTTTGCAGTTGGAGGATTTAGTCCTTCAAAAGGAACTACCACAAATGAATATCTTCATATCTCACCCGATAGCGTAAGAATTTATATTGAGGAAGGAAGTGTAAATAAGGCTACAGCAAGCAAAGGCGGATTTGCAGTTGGTGGTTTTAGTCCCTCTAAAATTGGAAATAGTAATACCGACTATTTTAATATATATGGTTCAAACTCTGCTGTTACTGTTCCAACTATGGTTCCACGTATTTTCTGGTATCCATTAAAAGAAGCTTTTTTAGCAGGGAAAGTATTAGTAGAAAGTGCCGATAGCGTAGGTTTAAACTCTTTTTCTACAGGATATATTTCAAGAGCCAAAGGGAATTATTCTCAAGCATTTGGATATATGAGTATCGCTAGAGGAGATTATGCAACTGCAATCGGTAAAAATGCAATTGCTAAAAATGTTAATTCTTTTGCTTTAGGTGATGGAGCTCATGCTTATGCTGATGATGCTTATGCAATAGGTTCAGGAGCAAGAGCTTTTGGTGCAGGAAGTTATGCAATTGGTTCAATGGGTAGAGATTCTACTGGAATTGCAGGTATTGATGTTACTTTAGCTCAAGGCGATTTTTCATTTGCAATTGGTCAGGGTGCGATGTCTGTTGGTAAAGGGGCTATGACTTATGGTGTAAATAGTACTGCTACCGGCGATTTTTCGTTTGCAGCAGGCGAAAATGCTTATGCTAATGCTTTTGGAATGGTTGCATTAGGCAGAAATAATTACTATTCAATTTCCAATAGTGCAAATGCTTGGATGAATAACGATCCTCTTTTTGTTGTTGGAAATGGTCATACAAATAATCGTTCTAATGCTTTAACTTTATTAAAAAATGGAAAATTTGGAATAAATGTAAATGAGCCAATTTACGATTTGGAATTAAATCCATCTGGAAATAGGGTTTTTGGAATGGGACAAACAAATGGAAACACTTTACAGGCTGGAAATTCATTAACAATTTTAGCTGGATCTCCAAAAAATTTAAGCTCAGATCAAAATGGAGGTGAATTATTACTAAAAGCCGGAAATTCAACAGGTTCAGGAGGATCTTTGATTTCGTTTTTTACTGCTTCTCCTGGTGCTTTAGGTCCAGTTGAGCAAATTTCTACCGAAAAAATGCGAATTGATGGAAAAGGTTTTGTTGGAATTGGAACTCAAAATCCTTCTTCAAAACTTTCAAATAATGGTTCTTTTGCTTTACCAATTAGAACTGTTGTTTCAAATACAACCCTCGACCATAATGATTATACAATTCTTGCAAATGCAAATGTTACAATTTCATTACCATCAGCAATCGACTGTAATGGACGTATTTATGTAATTAAGAAAACTACAGCAATTCCTGGCAGTGTAACCATAGACCCTGAAGGTGTTCAAACCATAGATGGTTCTTTAACAAGAACAATTTCTACAAATAATGAAACAGTTGTAATTCAGTCAAATGGTGCTGTTTGGTATAAAGTGAATTAATCAAAATGATTTTAGAGTCATATAATCTAAAAATAAATTAAAAATAATGATCAATCTAAATTTAAGCTCTGCAATTTTTATAATACTCTTCTTACTCCCTTCTCTTTTGGAAGGGTCGGGGTTGGGTTGGAAGGGTTCGGGGGTATTTGCCCAAAACATCGCCATCACCGACGACGACACTTATGTAGCCGACCCATCAGCAATGCTTGATGTAAAGTCAGTTACTAAAGGTATGCTCGTACCTCGAATGACAAGTGCTCAGCGAATACTAATAAGCACTCCTGCAACTGGTTTACTTGTATTTGACACAACAGAAGGCAGTTTCTTTTTTTATAATGGCACTGTTTGGGTTGACCTTAGTGCAGGTGGAGACGTGTGGAGTAAAAATGGTACTAAGATTCATTTAGCTGATTCCACAAATAATGTCGGTGTTGGAACAAGCAATCCTCAAAATAAATTTATTGTAAAAGGAGACTCAAATTCTGGGCTCGATGAGGCTATATTTGCTGTTGTAAGTCCAGCAGGCGATACATTATTTGCAGTTTATCCAGATGGCACAAGAATATATGTAAACGATTCGCCAGCAAAGGCTACAAGTAGTAAAGGTGGTTTCGCAGTTGGAGGATTTTCTCCATCAAAAGGAATTACTACAAATGAGTATTTAAGGGTTACTCCTGATAGTGTGAGAGTTTATATTGAAGAAAATAGTGCTGCAAAAGCAACTTCAAGCAAAGGAGGTTTTGCAGTTGGAGGATTTTCACCAGCTAAAGCACAAACATTTGATAGTTTATTTTTATTTTCAGATAGAACTGGATTAAATGTGTCTTTTCTTACAGAACCTGAGCGTGATGCAATTGTAAATCCAAGGCCAAGTTCCATAATTTTTAATACAACCGATAGTTGTTTGCAAATTTATCTTGGACGTTGGGAAAGTATTTGGTGTACAACACTTAATTGTGTTGCACCAACTGTAATTTCAAGTCCTGTTAACCAAACACGTACACCAACAGGTGAAGCAACGTTTATCGTATCTGTAGTTGGAACGCGATTAAATCTTTTCTGGCAAGAAAGCCGTGATGGTGGAATTACATGGATTACACTTGGAGATGGCGGTACAAACCCAACTTATTCGGGTGCACATAACGATACCTTATTACTTACAAATCTCACTTCATCATCAGCAGGGTATAAATACAGATGCTACATGTATAATAATTGTGGTGGTAATGCTACTTCAAATAGTGCAGAATTGCTGCCAAAAATTGGGGATTATTATCAAGGTGGTATATTAGCATACATTATACAATCAGGCGACCCTAACTATATAGCTGGTGAATTTCATGGTTTAATAGCTGCCACAAGCAACCAAAGCTCCTCTGCTTCATGGGGCTGTGAAAACACAATAATTTCGGGTGCAGATGGAACAGCAATAGGAACTGGCTCTCAAAATACGATTGATATTGAAGCTGGTTGTGCAACTGCTGGAACTGCTGCCGATATTGCTGCTAATTTGGTGATAAATGGTTATAGCGATTGGTATTTGCCTTCAAAAGATGAATTAAACAAATTGTATATAAATAAAGTTGCAATTGGTGGCTTTTCTAGTGTCTATTTTTGGTGCAGCTCGGAGTATAGTGGGAGTAGTGCATGGAAACTGTATTTCTTAAATGGCAATCAGACCGTCGATTATAAGAACAACGGTAACGATGTTAGATGTGTAAGGTCTTTTTAACAATTTAATAATAACTGCTGGTTACTAAGCTGGGTCGAAGTATTGCGGTTGAATTTTTTTGAGAAAATAAATGAATTTTATAAAAAAAATACAAAATACTTAAAGCAATGAAAAAACAAATCCTATCAC
>MEND01000127.1 GCA_001768975.1 Bacteroidetes bacterium GWA2_31_9
GATTCAAAATTTACTGCTTGAACTAAATTTTGGAATATTTCTTTTTTAATATTTTTTGAATAAGTTGGAGTATTTTTAGAATTCTCCATTTTATTTTGAAGCCACTTAACAACCTCAGGCTGACGAATATACATATACTCCACTCCTATTGAATGACAATATGTTTGTTGCAAATGAGCAATTATTTCCGACAATTTAGCACTACCAATTCCCAGTTCATTTCCAGCATGAAAAGTTGTATTTAAATCAGATGTACTTAATCCGAAATTTTCAATATCCAAAGTTGGACTGTAATCTCTTCTAGCTCTTACTGGATTTGTTTTTGTAAAAAAATGCCCTCGTTGACGAAAAGCATTAATTAAATTTATTACTTTAAATTCGGTGTCAACTAACTGCCCTTTATGTTTTTGCGGATAATTTTTTAAAGCAAATTCAAATCCTTCAAAAAAGCTTTTCCAGCTATCGTCAACTGAGTTTTTATCATCCGAGTACTTCTGGAATAATGACTCAACGTATTTAATATCTTGTAAGTATGAAAATAAGTCCATGTTTTATATTTAATCGCATTTACATTTAACAATTGTAGAGTCAGTATTGACATCTGCTGTGCTCTCAAAGACAATTATATCTCCTCCGCAAAGTCTTTTAAAGTTATTTTTACTAATTAAAGAGTCATTACTTTTTGAATAAATAAAATTGTAACAATCTTTACAAACTGGGGTTTCTTCCTCTGCTAATTTTTCGCATGAATAAATTACTATTGCAATAGAAATTAAGCAGAAATAAATTAAATATGAAATTTTCATATATATAATGATTTTGTTAAATAGTTTACATAATCTGATATTCCGGCTTCAATATTGACAAACGGTTTTGAATAAGCTATTGAGTTTAATTTATTCATTTTTGCTTCAGTAAAATATTGATATTTATCTCGTATATCTATTGGTGTGTCAATATACTGAATGTTTTCAACTAGATTCATAGATTTGAACAATGCTTTCACTAACTCATTAAAAGTTGATGCTTTTCCTGTACCCAAATTGTATATTCCTGAATGTTTTCGTAGATTCATCAAAAAATGAATAACATCTACTAAATCTTTCACATATATAAAATCTCGCTTTTGCTCACCGTCTTCATAATCAGGATTATGAGACTTAAATAAAGTTACTTTGCCTGTATCTTTAATTTGATTAAATGCATGATAAACTACTGATGCCATTCTTCCTTTATGATATTCGTTTGGACCGTAAACATTAAAAAATTTTAAACCAGCCCAATAATATGGCGACTTTTTCTGACTTAAAGCCCACTTATCAAAATCATTCTTTGAATTTCCATAAGGATTTAATGGCTTTAAATTATCAATAACTTCGTGGTTATCGTCAAAACCAAGCTCTCCCATTCCATAAGTAGCAGCCGATGAAGCATAAATCAAAGGTATTCCATATTGAATACAGTTTGACCACACTTTTTTGGAGTACTCAAGATTTAGTTCATTAAAAATATCGACATTAAACTCTGTTGTATCTGTTCTTGCTCCTAAATGAATAACTATTTGAACAAATTTTTCATTTTCTTTAAGCCATTCAAAAAAATTGTTTCGCTGAACTTTCTCCGTAAAAATTTTATTTTCAATATTCTTAAGCTTATTTACTTTAAAAAAATCATCAACTAAGATAATATCCTTATAGTTATTCTGATTGAGAAAACCAACCATACAACTACCAATAAAGCCGGCAGCACCTGTAACAACAATCATTATTTTATGGTATCAATAGTAAAAGACAAAATTATCTGAATATTTTATATTCATTGAATATAAAGTTAGTTTTTTTTGAGATATTAAAAAATTGTTTGTTAAAAAATAAATTCTGTGAAAAATTGAACAACAGAATTATTGTATTTGAACCACTAAAATGTTTGATTTTTTATTAATTTATAGTCGTTTATCCAGCCAAATGTAGCATTTTTTATATAGTTTTGGCTGGCTATAGCTATATAAAAAGATTGTTAATTGTTAGTTCGCTTTGAACATATTGTTTACTGTATTGGTTGATAATCAGTCCATAAGAAGTTATAAAAGTAACAAACACAGACTTTTTAGTTTTAGTACTTGCTACAAAAGCATTTACTTTTTTTGCTATTTCATTTGCATGATTTTTATCTAAAGCATATTCTGTATTGTAAAATTTCATTTCACAAACATTAATTACATTGTCGTCTCTATCAATTAGCAAATCTATTTGTGAACTATTTTGTGTATTTTTTTCAATCCAACTTCCGTGAATAGCCTTGATACCTGAAATTTTTAAGCCTTCTTTTATTTGTTCAATATGCTTTGTACAAATAGTTTCAAAACTAAAACCCGACCATATTTTGTATGATTGCTGACCATAAATTTTAGTCCAGACACCGCCATTTGAAGGCTTAGTATTTTCAATAAATTTAATATAAAACATTGAATATTCGTCGCTTAACCTATAAAGCGAATCTTTTGTCCCCTGATAAGGTAAATACTTCTCAATAAACCCAGATTCTTCAAGCTCTACAAGAGTTTTTGTAAGTGTTCCGCCCGATTTAATCTTAGTTTTAGATAATATCTCATTTCGGGTTAGTCCTTTCCTTACAGTTGCTAATGTTTTAATAATCAATTCATTATTATCGTGCTGGTCGAATAGCGAGGCAAAAACATTATCAAACTCAGTTCTTAAAAATCCATCTTTTGTAAAACACAGCCTATCAAGCGTTTGAGCGACACTATCGCCAGCATTTATTTTTTCAAGATAATGAGGAATGCCGCCCATCGCCATGTATATTTGAAGAATATCGTAACGAGAAAGTTTTATTTTGTTATGTTTTAATAATTGCTCTGTTTCGCATAAATTAAAAGGAAGTAATTGAATTTTATTTGTCAGCCTATTGTGAAGCCCTCCTTTACTTTTAATAATATTCTTAATCATATATGATGCCGCAGAACCACAAATAATTACAACTAAATCGTTTCGTTTTGAGGCATAACTATTCCAAAAATTATCAAAAGCCGACAAAAAGTTTGACTTTCGGGTATCGAGCCACGGAAACTCGTCAATAAAAATAACCTTTTTCTTCTTAAACTTAACACTATCAATATATTGACTTAGCTGATGAAATGCTTCGAGCCAATCGGTTGGTTTTTTAAAGCTTTTATCTTTTACTGGAAACTTTAAATGAAAATTTTTAAGTTGTTGCTTTAAAGTGCCTTTGTGAATACCTGAAAACTCAAACAGAATATTATTCTTGTAAACATTTCGAATAAGATAGGTTTTTCCAACTCGTCTTCTGCCATAAACTGCAATAAGCTCAGACTTATTACTGGCTAAAGCAGTCAATAATAATGATACTTCTGATTTTCTGCCAATTACATCCATCAATATGCGTTATAAGTAGCCAAATGTACTAAAAAATATATAGTTTTGGCTACTTATAAGCAGTTTTTTTTATTTTTATTGTTTTTTTAGAAACTTGAAAGAGCTTAATGTGCTTTAGTTTTCCCTCAACACAAACAATTTTGATGCTGAGTTTTGGTTTTACTTATTCAATTATTTGTAAAGTCATTTGCTTTTCATAATTTTGAAAGTACAAAAGAATATTGTAATGAAACAGAAAAAAGCAACAAAATTCAACGAAATTGTACCTGCCGTACAATTCAAAGTACCAGTTAAACCTAACGATATTTTTTTTACTGATTTCAGCAAAGTAAGAGGAAGTTTTAAGGAAAACATATTACTTCGTAGCCTCAATTTAACTACAAGTAAACCATGTTCTTTAAATAGCCATAACGATATTAAAACTCTTGTTTTTTTGGCAGGAATGTATGGAAGTGGTAAAACTTCAGAACTAAACAAACTTGCAGTTGAAATAGAAAATCCCAAAAGCTATTTATGTATTAAGTGCAGTTTGGATACTGACTTAGACATGAATAATATTGATTTTGTTGACATACTGATATTTATGGCAGAACAACTTGCAATAAAATCTAACGAAAAAAAATTAAAAATAGATACTAAAGTTATTGCTTCACTTGAAGAGTGGTTTGGCGAACGAAGTAAGGAAGCTAATATGAAAATGAAGTCGGAAGATAAAATTGAAGCTGAGATTAATGTTGGCTTCTCACTTCTTTCATTTATCAAACTAATGTCTAAAATAAAAACTTCGGTTGCACATAATAAAGAATATGCCGAAAAAACTAGAACTATACTAAGAAATAATTTTTCTGACTTAAAAAATAAATTTAACGAATTTATAGGCGAAGTGGTTCTGAATTTAAGAAAAGAGAATGTTGCTCGTGATGTTTTATTCATTATTGATGGACTTGAAAAAGTGCAAACTGCCGATATGCGTAAAAAAATTATTATCGACGATGGTTTGCGTATTCGTGAAATTAACACAAATATGCTAATTACCATGCCAATAGAATTACATCATAGTGTATCAAGTTTACGTATGCTGGAACCCAAAATTATTCGTTTTCCATTTATTAAACTTTACGATAAAGAATCAGGAAAAATTATTCCTGAAACACAAAAAACTCTTATTGAATTTATTTCAAAACGCATTGACCTTTCTTTATTTGAATCAGAAGAACTCATTTCTGACATTATTAAGATGAGCGGAGGCTCACCTCGCGAATTATTACGAATTATAGAGCAAATGGTTTTTGAAACTGATGACGACAATATCGAAAAATTAACACGTAAGTCTTTTGAAGATGCAGTAATAACTCTTGCAAATCTTTTTTCGAGCGGACTAATAAAAGAGGAATTAGAGCTTCTGAAAGAAATTAAGAAAACAAAAGGAAGCATTGCCTTTAGCGAAACCCTTGGAAACCTGCTTTCTAAAGTAATTGTTATGGAATACAACGATGGCACTTACAAAAGAATAAATCCTATTATTGAACATTCGGCAATTTACAAAGCGTATGTTGATAAAAAGCGATAGTTACCTTAAAGATGTAAGAAAGCTGATTCGTGCATTACGCAGCAATGTGTTTATGCTCATTATTATACAATATAACCATAAACTAATTATTGACGATATTGAACAAACTCTGCAAAGGACTTTTCCTAACCGAAAATTAACAAAAATAAGCTCAAAGGGAAAAAATTATAGTGAATTTATAAATGCAATAAACCAAAAAGAAGGAATTACTTTAATTACCGATTTTCAGGAAGTATTACTTTCCGACTTTGTACATGATGTAAACCAAAGACGTGATAAGATTGCATTGAACGATAAGGGATTAATTTTTTTCATGCCTAACGATGAAAAATATTTACAATTACTTAAATGCAAAATGCCCGACTGGTGGTCGTTTCAAAATCTAACTCTTTCATTATTTGCAGACTGGCAAACCGAAGATAATTTAAAACCAGATTTTAAACAGCTCAACGAAAGCTCCTCTTTAGCCGGAATAAGCAGCAAACCAAAGGAAATTGAAATACAAAGATTAGAAGAAAAACTTAACGAAATAGACCCAGTTAACGATTATGCTTATTTTCAGTCTGTTACTTTGCAATTATTAACTTTATACAACGATATTGCACAATACAATAAATCGCTCGAAATTGCGAAAAAAACCTTACTTACAGCCGAAAAAGTAAAACATAAAGCAGATATTGCAACATGTCAATCTGACCTTGCTTTAGTTTATCAAAATTTGGGAGAATACGAAAAAGCACGTGATTTATTAGAAAAAGCTTTAAAATCAGACATCGAAAACTTTGGCGAAAAGCATCCGAATGTTGCCTCAAAACAATCGAATTTAGCATTAGTTTATAAAGATTTGGGAGAATATAAAAAAGCATACGATT
>MEND01000128.1:0-1690 GCA_001768975.1 Bacteroidetes bacterium GWA2_31_9
AAAAGACTATGAAAATTCCTTAACTAAACGACATTGCTATGTTATTTGCAAATATATGTTATTTGTATTCTATTGTAATATTTATTTGTTTAACATTTTGTTTCTTTCTATTCGTTCTTTTGCTTCAATTAAATATTGATGTAATTTTTGTTCTAATACATTTTTGGGTGGTAACTCTGTCCAATACTCCGCGACCATAATGCCATCTTTGTGCATTTCGAGTAGCTCCACTTGCTCT
This sequence comes from Bacteroidetes bacterium GWA2_31_9, assembly GCA_001768975.1. Lineage (GTDB taxonomy): Bacteria > Bacteroidota > Bacteroidia > Bacteroidales > GWF2-33-38 > GWA2-31-9. Next base: position 239 of record MEND01000128.1, read on the forward strand.
CTGCTTGCTTCGGCACACAATATTAAGCCAATTGGAGCTTCTTCACCCTCTTGTCGTTCGTATCGGTTAAGCCATTTTAAATACAAATCCATTTGCCCTTTGTGTTTGGCTTGAAACTTCCCTAATTTTAATTCAATTGCTACTAATCGTTTCAACTTACGATGATAAAACAATAGGTCTAAATTAAAATCTTCGCCATCAATTATCATTCTCTTTTGGCGGTCAACAAAGGCAAATCCTTTCCCTAATTCTAAAATAAACTTCTCTAATTCTTGTAAAATGGAATTTTCCAAATCTTTTTCAAGAAAATCGTTTTTCAAGCCTAAAAAATCTAATAAATAAGGGTCTTTGAAAACATTATGAGTTATTGAATTCTCAGATGGTAATTGAGTATTTGCTATAACAGTTCTTTCAAAAGCTTTTGTTTCAATTTGTTTTCTCAATTCTCTTACACTCCAGCCTTCACTTACTGTTTTTTGTGCATAAAATATTTTAGCTTCTTGCTGTTTTAGCGGTATTAGTGCCAAAAAATGTGACCAACTTAATTGTCGTGACAGTGTAACGACAATTTGAAAATCGCTGTATAGTTCGGCAAATTGCAACATTCTTCGTAAATTCTTTTCCTCGAAATTACGACCATACTTTTCGGTTAATTGTCGTGACAGCGTAACGACAATTTGTTTTCCGTAATCGGCTCTTTTGTTTTGAAGTACAAATTCATTAATTCGTTTGCCAACTTTCCAAAATAGTAAATTAACAACACTATTAGCTTGTATTACAACTTGCTGTTGGCTTTGTTCAATAAGTTGTGATAACTCTTTAAAAAGAGCTTGTTCAGGTTGTTCTTTGCTAATTATATGTTTGTTCATAATTCAAATTAAAACAGCGAACTATAAGATTTAATCAGTTGAAAATTATTATTGCATTTTTTGGTCAATACTTATGTAATTTGCAAATATATGTTATTTTAATTTTTTAAAGATGATTAATTTATCAAATCTGTGTAATAAAAATCCCATTAGTATAATTTTACAGCATTTAATAAATTACCTATTCAAACAATGCAAAAAATTCAAATACAATATCATTCCTTGAAATTGAATTAAGAAATGTAAGCAAAGGAATTTATATTGCTAAAGTTTTTAAAGAAGGTCAAAATTATAAAGAAAAGATAATTGAAATTTATAATAAATGCCAGCTATTAAAAGCCACTCAATTGAGAGGCTTTTTTTATTCTTGTTATTTGCTTTTGAAATTTATTAATACATTGATATTCAGCTCAATATATGCAGTACTAAGTGGCATGAGAATTTGAGTATTTTTATTATTTAAAAAATAGAATATATGAAATGATGTGTACTCTTTTGTGTATCCTGTAAAAAAATAAGGATTTCAGAAACCTCCGAAATCCTTATCCTGTCTTTGTCGGGGTGAGAAGACTCGAACTTCCGA
>MEND01000128.1:1713-7398 GCA_001768975.1 Bacteroidetes bacterium GWA2_31_9
GTAGCCAACTGCGCCACACCCCGAAAATTATTTTAAAAGAACTTTAATTTTGTCAATGTAGTGGTGAGAAGACTCGAACTTCCGACCATCCCGACTTCAAGTCGGGATACGCTAGCCAACTGTGCCACACCCCGAATTTTATGCAAATCTACTTAAAAGCTTTTATTCTCCAAAAAAATATATAGTTTTACAATGGTACATTAATTGAAACTATGTATAACTTATTTTTGATATTGTATTGATTTTCAGATGAAATTATATTTTTTACTCTTTTTGCTTTTATTACAATTAGTTATTATTTCTGACATAATAGCACAAAAGTATTCCATAAGCGGACACATTGTCGATAATTCAACTGGCGAAAATTTAATTGGAGCTAATATATTAGTCAAAGAATTATCTAAAGGAACAACTACAAATCAATATGGTTTTTATTCATTATCAATTGATAAAGGAGAATATACAATTATTGCTTCATTTTTAGGATTTCAGGATTATATTACAAAAATTAAATTGAATGTTGATACAAAATTAAATATTCAATTGTCAGAGTCTGTTTATTCTACAAAGGAAGTTGAAATTTCGAGCGAAAGAACTGCCAATGTCACAAGTACAGAGATGAGTACAGTAAGATTGGCAGTCGAAAAAATTAAAGTTATTCCTGCATTCATGGGAGAAGTTGATATTTTAAAAACAATTCAACTATTGCCGGGAGTTCAGTCTTCGGGTGAAGGAAATGCCGGGTTTTATGTGCGTGGAGGCGGTCCCGACCAGAATTTAATTATGCTAGATGAAGCCACAGTTTATAATGCATCTCATTTAATGGGTTTTTTCTCGGTATTTAATTCCGATGCAGTTAAAGATGTTAATCTTATAAAAGGTGGAATGCCAGCAAATTATGGAGGAAGGCTTTCTTCTGTTTTGGATATTTCTATGAAAGATGGAAATATGAAAAAGTTTGACGCTGAAGGTGGAATTGGATTAATATCGTCAAGAGTTATGCTTGAGGGTCCTATTAAAAAAGATACTTGTGCTTATTTATTTACTGCACGCCGAACTTATGCTGATGTTATTGTTGAACCATTTGTTAAAAAAACTGCAAAAGCAAAAGGTTCTAATTACTATTTCTACGATTTGAATGCAAAATTAAACTATAAATTTTCTGATAAGGATAGATTGTATTTGAGTGGATATTATGGCAGAGATGTTTTTACATATAAACGTAAGGATCACGATTTTGATGTTACTATTCCTTGGGGTAATGGAACGGCTTCTTTAAGATGGAATCATTTATTTAACGATAAGTTATTTGTAAATACAACTGCAATTTTTAGCGATTATCAATTTGAGTTTAATGCACTTCAGCAAGATTTTGAATTTAGTATGTTTTCAGGAATAACTGATTATAATTTAAAAACCGATTTTACATATTTCCCAACCATTCGACATAATATCAAATTTGGAGTGAATTATATATACCATACTTTTGTGCCAAGTAGTGCTACAGCCAGAATTAATGATACAGATTTTGATACTGGTGATATAATTAAAGAATATGCAAACGATTTGGCGGTTTATGTTAACGATGATTTTGATATTACAGAAAAATTGAAAGTATCTTTTGGATTAAGAGCCACAGCTTTTCAACACATCGGACCTTTTACAAGGTTTGTAAAAGATAGTTTTGACAGAAATATTGATACATTATATTATGAAAAAGGAGATGAAGTTGCCTTTTTTAAGCATTTAGAACCACGTTTTTCGATGCGTTATACATTATCTCAAAATTCTTCATTTAAAGCATCTTTTACACAAAATTATCAATATATACACTTAGCAACAATATCATCGGTTTCAATGCCTACCGATTTATGGATTCCTAGTTCAGATAAGGTTGAGCCTCAGTTTGGGACACAGTACGCAGTTGGATATTTTAGAAATTTCAAGGATAATATGTTTGAAACATCAGTAGAATTATATTATAAAAAACTTGAAAATCAAATAGAATACAAAGATGGAGCTTTACCAATGAATAATTTTGGAGATAATGCCGACAATTTTTTTACCTATGGTAAAGGCTATTCGTATGGAATGGAATTGTTTTTCAAAAAAGCTTTAGGTAATACTAGTGGATGGATTGGATATACACTTTCAAAAACCTATCGTCAGTTTGACGAACTTAATAATGGCTTTGAATTTCCAGCCAAGTACGATAGACGACACGATATTTCGGTAATTGTAACACAAAAATATAATGAACGATGGACTTTTTCGGCAGTATTTGTTTTTGCCACAGGTAATGCATTAACTTTGCCTATATCAAGATATTTTGTTGATGGAAAGGTGGTTAATGAGTATGGAGATAAGAATTCTTATAGAATGAAACCTTATAACAGGCTAGATGTGTCAATTACTTATTATGTAAAAAAAACGAAGAAAATAGAATCATCTTGGAATTTTTCAGTATTTAATGTTTATAACAGACATAATCCATATTTTATTTACTTTACTTGGGATGGAAATTTACAAGAAGGAACATTTAAAACTAAAGCAATGCAAGTTTCATTGTTCCCAGTTTTACCTTCAATAACTTGGAATTTTAAATTTTAATGAAAAAATATTTTTTAAATATTATTTTGATTTTTAGTACACTACTAATGATTTTTTCATGCGAGAAGGAAATCGAAGTAAACCTCCCTGATGGAGATCCTAAAATAGTTATAGAAGGCTATATCGAACAAGATTCTTTTCCATTTTTATATATAACAAGAAGCACTCCTTATTTTGAGGAGGTTACTTTAGCAACATTAATCAATTTAGTTGTAAAAAATGCAACCGTTACAGTTAGCGATGGACAGCTTTCTGAAACACTTGATTTTATTGAAGATACTACTCAATTTCCATATTTTAAATATCAAGGAAAAGTTATAAAAGGAGAGCCCGGAAAAAAATATTATCTGACTGTTACAGCAGAAGGGAAAACTTATACTTCAATAACAACTATTCCATATCCAGTTCAATTAGATAGTGCAAATTTTAAAGTTGATAAAACAATTGATAGAGATAGTTTGGGTTTTTTATGGTTTTATTTTGTTGATCCTGATACATTAGGAAATTATTATAGATTATCTTCAATGGTTCATAATCAGGATAGACGGTTTTTTCATCCATTTGCATCAGTTGCTGAAGATAAAATTATCAATAATCAGTTTGTAGAGTTTTCAACTTATAGAGGGCAAGATCCTTTTGCAAATTTCGAAAACGATACAAATAATTATCGCTGGTATTTTCGAGTTGGAGATACAATATTATTCAAATTTAGCAGTATTGATGTGCGTACTTACAATTTTTGGAATACAGTCGAACTCGATTATGCAGGAGGCGATAATCCATTCTCTGCACCAATAACAATTAGAACAAATATTGAAGGAGGAGCATTAGGAATTTGGGGAGGATATGCTTACGATACGGATACAGTTATTGCAACTTATAGGTTTTGATATTGGAAAATGAAATTAAAAGAGAGATGTTAGTAATTTTAAACACTGAATTCTATTTAAACATTGAAAAAAAAAATTTACTTTAAATGAAAAAATATGACAACAGAAGAGTTTTGGAATAAGTACATAAATGAAGATATTTTAGAAATATTTGACGAAACATGTGAATTTTTCTCAAAGAAGCTACCACAGGAATTTATAGATAATTACGATGTTGGTGAAGTTATTTTAGAAACAAAGGGTCATCAGGAAGAAGCTAAAAACTTTGATAATGTAATTAAGTTTACCGAAATTATACAAAACAAGCAACCCGAACTTTATAAAAAATATTTTCAGTATTTTGATGATTTTTTAATTGATTACTTTTGTTTTCAGCAAGATAAACAAAAGGTTAATAAAGCATTCTCCCTCTTTATAGAAAATCCTCTGCATGATTATGATATGTATTTACTTGAATTTAAAAAAATACTTTTTTACCAACATTCCGATTTATTGGAACAGTCCATATCTAAAAACTTTGACTGTGTAAAAGAATCAGATAATTTAATTGGTAATGCTGAGTACGACTTGGCAATGGTCAAGTTTTACATGTTTTTACAAGAAATTTTCATTGGACAAGAAGAAAATATTGATAAATCATCTCTATCATTAAACTTGTCTAAATATAACTTTAAATTTGCTGACGATTTTATTTCAGCTCTTGAAAATGGTATTTTGAAACCACAACTAGATGCTGAAAATATAAAGGCAATTTTTAAAAATGACAAGGTAAATTCAATTGTCATTATACAAGGGTATTTTCTCCGTTATATGAATGAAAAGGGATTTGAATTTTATCTAAGCGGAATGATTTGGGATAAAATGCTTAATTATTGGCAGAAAAATAATCGTTCCAAAAATACAACCGATTCATATTTCAAAATTCAACATAAACTGTTTGAAAAATATCTTGCAGAACTTTCATCCGATATTTTTTTAGATAACAAACCTGAGATGATTGCAATTCTATGGGGGAGCGTATATATTTATGAGTTTTTCTATAAAATTAATATTATCACAGATGAAATTTTTCAGGATTTTCTAGAATTATCTAAAAAATTAAAAGGGAAAGTAATTGGATTATTTACCACTAATTTATGGAATTCAAACTTTGTACATAGCTGGGAAAAACCAGATTGTATTTCAGAAACAGAATTCATTGAAGAAAATAATATATTTAAAAAAAGTATTTCAATTAAATATCAGGAATCTACACTGCCAAAAAGTAGTATATCAGATGAATTGTTAAAAATTGGAGAACTTTCTAATTATATCATAGAAGGAGAGAAAGATACTGAAACTTTAAATGATATAGGTTCGTCAAATAAATTAAGAAATATATATGAAAACGAATTTAAAGAAAATGACAATAAAGATATTATATACGAGCCAATTAGGACAGAAAGAAAAGTAGGTAGGAATGAGCCTTGTACATGCGGAAGTGGAAAAAAATATAAAAAATGTTGTGGAAGGTAATAGTAACTGCTGACTTAGTATGAATTATGTGGTTTTCAATGGTTTGTCGTCAATGTAAACTGATTGGACGTTGCTTCGATATCTAGTAAAAAACATAGCATCAAAAGATGTTAGAAAAGATTGATTAAAAAATTGCTAATAATTATTGATAATATAATTTAACACATCAAACATAAACTTTTAAACTAATCAACTTGAAAACAACATTTAACACTAAATAAAAAATGACAAACAAATTTTAAAAGCAAAATAGTGAAAGAACTGCGTAGCAACTTCAACCGAGCTTGCGAGCTCAACGAAGTTAAACCACAAACGTTAAACTTCAAACAATAATAAATATGAACACAACAACTGAAAAAACAAAATGCTTAATTATTGGCTCAGGTCCAGCTGGTTACACAGCGGCTATTTATGCTTCTCGTGCAGGACTAAACCCAATTTTGTATCAAGGGCTAGAAGCTGGAGGTCAATTAACAACAACAACAGAAGTTGAAAATTTTCCGGGATATCCCGAAGGTGTTACAGGTCCCGAAATGATGGATCAGTTGCAAAAACAAGCAGCTCGTTTTGGTACAGATATTCGTTGGGGCATTGTTACAAAAGTGGATTTTTCATCAACTCCACATAAAGTTTGGTCCGATGATGGAAAATTAATTGAAGCTGAAAGCGT
>MEND01000129.1 GCA_001768975.1 Bacteroidetes bacterium GWA2_31_9
AATCGTTTTTGTCTTTTTTAAAAAGTAGAATTTTTTTCTTCCCGAAAATTCAAATGTACAGGGATTTTATATTATAATTGATTTAGGATGCCTATAATTGGTCAAATGGTCAATCAACCCAACAGATTGTTAATTTATCAATAGGAAACTATTATTTGACCGTAACTGATATTAATGGTTGTTTTGTTATTGATTCAGCAGTGATTAATCAACCCTCAGAAATTATTCCTGAAATAATCGTTGGAAACGTTACTTGCTATGGAGGCTCTGATGGTTATTGTGCAATTAGTTCAAGCGGTGGCACAGCACCATATTCATATTTGTGGTCTAATGGAATTAACAATGATAGTATTGCAGATTTATCAGCAGGAATGTATTCTGTGAGTTTATACGATTCAAATAATTGTACTCTTTCTTTAAGTTCACAAATTACTGAAGCAGACTCTATTCATATAATTTCAGGTATTACTAATTCTAGTGGGAATAATGGCTCAATAAATATTTCAGTTTCTTTAGGAGTACCTCCATACACATTTGTTTGGTCTAATAATGCAGTAACAGAAGATATTTCAGGACTAGCTCCAGGAAATTATAGTGTAACTTTAACAGACAATAATGGCTGTATAAAATCAAAGATCTTTATAGTTGGTTTTATTTGTCCGAATATTATAATAAATTTAACTTCAACAAATTCAACTTCTAATCTAACTAACGATGGTGAAATTATTTCAACTGTATCTGGCGGAGTAACACCATATTCTTACAATTGGAGTAATGGTAATTCTGTTTCAGATATAAATAACTTAATACCCGGACAATATTGTTTAACAGTAACAGATAATAATAATTGTAATGCCGTTAAATGTGCTAGTATTTATGCCGATACAATAATTGGAAGTACATATGTTAGTAGTTCAACAAAAATTGAAGTTTGTTTTTCTGCAACTCATACTTATGTTTCAGATTTAGGATTTTATTTACTGGCTCCGGGATATGGTCCTGGACAATTAAATCCCTCAATTCCTGGTCAAATTGGCACGGTTGAATTATTACCTACAGTTTCTTCATGGACTGATGTTACAAATTTGAATGCTTCATTAGTACTTTCGTGTTCTCCATCTGATATTGATTACGTTTGTAATGGTGGAAATAATGTCAATAATTTTTGTTTTACAACTGAACAACCTTCTGGAAATCCTGCATACACAGCATGTGTGTGTGATATGACGGCTCCATTGACAGGAACTTATGCTTCAGCAGGTTCATGGTCATATGTTTATGGATTTCCTGTTGATAACGGTGGATGGTCTGTTCAGCTTTACGATTGTGAACCTATAGACGTTGGGGTATTAACGAATGCTAAAATAAAATTTACATTTGCTGGAATAAATTATGTTTATGATTCAGATATTATATCAAAACCAATAAATGATGGTGCTTGTGATTACAATTCTGCTACTATTCATACTTTTGCACCACTTTATGTTGGAACAAATCCTACAAATGCATTGGATAAAGATGTAATAATTTACCCAAACCCAAGCGATGGCAAGTTTTATATATCAATTGAGGGATTACGCAACGATGGAAATATAAATATTATAGATGTTACAGGCAAATCAGTATTTACAGAAATTTTAACTAAAGAAACCAAATTAAAACAAGTTGACTTGAGCACACTTCCAAAAGGAATTTATGCAGTAAAAGTAACAAGTGGCGATGTTGTTAAAGTAAGCAGAATTGTTGTTCAATAGACATTATAAAGAAGCAAAGCTTTTTTTGAAAAGCTTTGCTTCTAATCCCGATTGCACAACTTGTTCCGACTTTTTGTATTGGCGTTTACCCCGTTGGATAACAAATTTTAATAAAAGTACAATATTTATTATTATCTATCCAACGGGGTGAACTTAACTTGTCCCGCTAGGGACAATATATTGGTAGAAAGAAATTTAGCCCCACAAAAAAGTGCCGTAGAGCCTACCGATAAATCGGGACAAGTCGTACCGATTTACTTCGGGATACGAAATATAATATTGATTTTAAAGACAATATTTCATGTGTTTATATTTTAGTATTTGCCTGATATTGATTAGTTTAATGTTTTTGATTTTTGCCACAGATTACACTAATTTTACTCATAAATTATCTATTTTTAAAGGCATTTACCGAAATAAATTCGGGACAAGCTGTGAGTCGCTTCGCTATGTTCACAAATTTGTTTCACAGATTTTTTTGAATTAGCACAGATAAAACAACCTTTGGTTGTTTTAAATCTGTGAAAATTTCCCGAAGTAAATTCGGGACAAGTCGTGTAATCTGTGGCTAGTCTTCTCCTTATAATCATTCTCTTTCCGATTTTATCGGAACAAGTTCCCGAAAATTCGGGATAAACTGTGTGTTTATTATTAATTATGGGCGTTTCATCTAAAGGGATTCAAATTTGGTTTTTTGTTAGTTCCCTTTATTTGAAATTAAAATCGTTAAATAATTCAAATCATGTGTTTAATAAGTATTAGTACGGTATATTTATGTAAAAATTTGAAAATAAGCTATTTCAATTGCCACGACCTTTAGGTCGTGGATTTAATTAATATATACAAACTTAGGGCTTTAGCCCTTTTATGAAAAAGCAGAATGAAAAAATATACCGAACCATTATAATAAGCAAACAAAATCGTTAATAATTTATTTTATATTTCTATTTTAAATTATTAATTTTGATTTTATATAATAACCCAAATCAATAATAAATGAGAACAATAATTGCAACAATTTTTTTTACATTATTTCTTTATGTAAATAATTTATATTCGCAATGTAATTGGAATACATCATGGTATCAGTATCCTTCCACAATATTTACCACTACATCTTCAGCTTGGACTACAGTATCTTCAGCTAATTATGCAGGCGATTATGCAATATATAATGTTACAAATGGAAATTCTTATGAATGGTCGCTATGTGCCTCAGATGGAGGAAATTGTAGCTACGACGGTTATCTTACCTTATTTGACGGCTCAACAAATACAACAATAACCTATAATGATGACTTTTGTAGTGATGATCCAAAAATAACATGGACAGCCACATTTACCGGAACAGTAAAGGTTCTAATTACTGCTTATCAATGTAATACAAACACAACAAATACAACAGTAGTTTGGAGGTGTTCGTCTAATGTGGTTACAGATCCGCCAACAACAGGCGATTGCCTTGGTGCAATTAAAGTTTGCAACAATCTATATAGTTATTCTGGTTCTGTATCTGGAATTGGAAATGTTAATGACCTTGGAGTAATGACATCATGTGGAACTTATGAACAAAATTCAACATGGTACACATTTAATGTAATGTCAGCAGGTAATTTTATGTTTACTCTTAATTCCTCTACAGATTATGATTGGGCTTTATTTGATATAACTTCTCCTGCTTCATGTAACGATATTTTTGATGGGACATTAAATGCTGTTCGTTGCAATTGGTCAGCTACAGTTGGAAATACTGGTATGAGTGGAATAGGGACTAATACGAGTGAAGATCAATATGGAAGTGTTTGGTGTTCACCATTAGCAGTAACACAGGGTCAAACATTTGCTTTGTTAGTTGATAATTATAATGGAGGAACGGTTGGCTATTCTCTTGATTTTGGGACAGGAACTGCAAGTATAATTGATAATACTCCTCCATATTTATTGCAAATTGTTGACACACCTAGTTGTGGACAAAATACAATAACTTTTAATTTTAACGAAAATGTAGATATTTCGAGTGTTACTACAAACGATTTTACAATCACCATGGATGCAAATACATACTTTGCTGATTCGATTTTTAGTTCAAACGATACTTCATTCGATGATACTTTCACAATTATACTCAGTTCTGGAATCGTTACAAGTGGAATTTATTCCTTAAACATAGTTGGTCAAGTTAATGATGCCTGTGGAAACATCGTTACAACTAGCAGTCTTACATTTAGTCTTTCGGGAATTACTGTTGATTATTCCCTTTCAAACCCATCTTGCTTTAATGGAAATGATGGGGCAATAGCATTATCTGTAAACGGAGGAATGCCTCCATTTATTTATCAATGGTCAAATGGAGCAACAACATCTTCAATTACAGGTTTATCTGTGGGTGATTATACCGTAACAGTAACAGATAATAATGGTTTAGGAAATTGCTTTGCAGTTAAAACAATTACTTTACAAAACAAAAATGTATTATTCTATGAAACATTTGATACAATACCAGTATTAGGCTGGACATCGGGTGCTACTGGTACTAATTCTTGGGCTTTAGGACAACCGCAAGGAGGAAAGGGGTCTTCAATTATTAGTAATCCTGACCCAATAACAGACTATTCTTCAAGTTCTACTAACAATGTTTATGGACAAGGTTTAGGAACAGCAAATCTAGGAGGTTACAATAATAATTCTAATGAATGGCTAAAAACTCCTGCAATAAATTGTTCAGGTACATCAAATGTTCAATTATCGTTCTGGCGTTGGGCAAATTTTGAAAATAACTATGATGAAGCTTATGTAGAAATTAGTACAAATGGAACAAGTTGGTTTAATTTAGAGCAGCCATTGTATCCAATAGATAATGCTTGGACAAATGTTATTATAGATATTTCACAATATGCCGATAATCAACCAATAGTATATATCAGATGGCGTTCAACAAGCGATGGTACAACTACTTATTCGGGCTGGAACATTGATGATGTTGAAGTTTTTACCTCCTTAGATTCTATTTCATCAAACTTAACTGCTACAGATGTATTATGTAATGGTCAGAGTACAGGTTCGATAAGTTTAATTGTATCAGGTGGCTCACCTTCTTATTCTTTTAATTGGTCAAACGGTCAAACTGCTCAAAATATTTCGTCATTAAATGCAGGAATTTATACTGTTACATTAACTGATTCTAATTTGTGCCAGAAGATTGATTCTGTAGAAATTACAGAGCCTGATTCATTGTTTTATACTTTGTCGGTAACTCAGCCTCTATGTGGTGCTAATAATGGAGCAATAGATTTAACTTTAGCAGGTGGAACTCCAAGTTATTTTTATAATTGGTCAAATGGACAAACAACCGAAGATATTGTATCGCTTAATAGTGGTACTTATTATTTAACCGTTACTGACTCTAATTCATGTATTGAGATTGATTCGGTTACTTTAAATCAACAACCGGCATTAACATTATCTGCTACATTTACAGAACCTGCATGTAATATGTCTGATGGTGCAATTGATTTGACAGTTACTGGAGGAACTCCTCCATATTCTTACAGTTGGTCTAACGGTCAAACTTCAGAGGATATTTCATTGTTAAGCTTTGGAATTTATGCTGTTACAATATCAGACTCTTTTGGATGTAGCGATACTTTACTTACGATACTAAACAATAATTCAGCTCCAAATATTTCACTTACAAATTTGACAAATATCTCATGTAATAATCAGAATAACGGTTCTATTGACATAAGCATTTCTGGAGGAACAACTCCATACAACTTTTCGTGGAATAATTCTTCTACTGACGAGGATTTAATAAATCTTATTGCAGGCAATTATATTGTTACAGTAACTGATGCAATATTATGTAAAGCAATAGCGTCATATTCGGTTATTCAACCCGATTCAATTGTTTTGTCATTAAGTATTACAGACGTTACATGCTATGGGGATTCAATCGGAGCAATTGATTTAACAGTTATAGGAGGAACATTTCCCTATTCTTATATTTGGTCTACAGGAGATACAACTTCAAGCATAGAAAATTTGTCTTCAAATAATTATTCAGTAACGGTAACTGATGCGAATAACTGTACAGAAAATATAATCGGAAATATTACAGAACCATCAGCATTAATTATATTTACTTCAAGAACAGATGTTAGTTGCTATGGCTTATGTGATGGTTCTGCGAATGTATCAGTATCTGGTGGTTCAGGATATTATAATTATGTATGGAGTAATGCATTAACAACTAATTCAATAAATAATTTATGTGCAGGTTTGTATAGTGTAACCGTTTATGACGCAAATTCAACTCCTGAATGTAATAGCACAGCAAATGTTTCTGTTTCGGAACCCACTGAAATAATTTTAACAACAAGTTCAGTTAATTCAAATTGTGGTTTATCTGATGGCTCTGCAATTGTTGTTGTGAATAATAGCAGTTTAAATTATACATATAACTGGGTTTGGGTATCTGGAAGTAATACTTCTACATCGGTGTTAAATACAGACACTGTTTATTCTTTACCAGCAGGACTTGTTTATGTTACCGTTACTTTGGGAAATAATTGTTCTAATGCTACTATTATAAATATTAATGAAAATTTAGGAATTACTTCTACAATAACTTCAACTGATGCAACTTCTTATGGAGCATGTGATGGTACTGCAACAGTAAACGTTACAGGCGGTCTAACTCCATATTATTACTCTTGGAATATAATTCCTTCTCAAAATACTTCAATAGTTACAGGACTTTGTGCTGGAGACTATTCTGTAACTATATTAGATTCAAATGGATGTGCTTTAATAAACTCAGTTACAATATCGCAACCAGAAACACCAATAATTTTAAATATAATAAAATTTAATGCCTTTTGCTATGGTGATTCTTCTGGTGAAGTTGATTTAACTGTTACTGGAGGAACAACACCTTATGCCTATTTATGGTCAAATGGAGCAACAACAGAAGATTTACAAAACATTTCGGCAGGTGTTTATTCAATTACTGTAACAGATGCAAATTCTGATTTTGCCATTGCATCTGTAACTATAACACAACCTCCGATATTATTAACCAGTTGTATTGCAACAAATATTAATTGTAATGGAGAGGCTAATGCGACTATTAATTTAACTGTTTCGGGAGGAACAAGTTCATATATTTATTATTGGTCAAATGGTAGTATTACTCCGTTTTTAACAAATATTGGAGCTGGTATTTATTCCGTTACTGTAACAGATGCAAATGGATGTACTGCAACAAATCCTATAACTATTACTGAGCCTATGGCATTAGTTTTAAGTTTAAATTCAACAAATGCTACTTGTGGAAATAGTAATGCTTCTATTGATTTATCTGTTTCGGGAGGAGCTGCTCCATACTATTATCTATGGTCAACAGGTCATACTTCACAAGATATAAGTAATATATACAGTGGTAGTTATTCTGTTACTGTAACAGATATTTATTATTGCACTGCAAGTAAAATGGTTGTTATTAATTCAACTCCTTTGATGAGTTATTCAATTTCCAATACTAATATATCAAATGTTGATTCCTGTGATGGCACTGCTACAATATTGGTGTCAAGTGGAACAGCACCTTACACATATTCTTGGAATACAATACCTGAACAAAATACTGAAACAGCCGTTGGCTTATGTTCGGGCAATTATACCGTAACAGTAACTGATGCAAGTGGTTGTAACTTAATTGAATCAGTTACAATTTCTGAATTTTCTGCTCCTGTGATTTTATACACAGTAACAAATATAAATTGTTTTGGTGAGTCAACAGCTACGATAGATATTGAAGTAATTGATGGAACTCCTCCATACACCTATTTATGGTCAAATGGTCAAGTTACACAAGACTTATCTGGCTTACCATCTGGCAATTATACTATTACGGTTACTGACAATAATTCTTTAACAGCCGTTAGTTCTGTTTTTGTTTCACAACCAACCGAATTAATCCTTTCTGTTTCTGCTGTAAATGTTAGTAACACTGGAGCAAATGATGGTTCTGCCACAGTTACTGTTTCTGGTGGACTATCTCCTTATACATACTTATGGTCAAACAGTGCTGTAACTCAAAATATATCAAATTTAACAAATGGGGATTATTGTGTTTCTGTTCAGGATTTTAATGGTTGCATGTCCGATATTTGTGCAACAATAATAATAGAACAGGTTATTGCAACTGATACAATTCTTATAAATTCTTCAAATAATTTACAAACATTTAATAGCTGTAATGCAATAATTTATGACAATGGAGGTGAGTTTGGCAATTATTCAAATAATACCGACTATTATATAACTATTGCTTCACAAAACGGAGGTTGTGTAAGAGCTGTATTAAAAGACTACAATATAGAATACAATTACGATTTTCTATATTTCTTTGATGGGCAGGATACACTCTCGCCTCAGATTGGAAAAAAAGTGCATGCCTCTCCTGGGACTCCTATGAGTACAATGAATTTGACAGGAAATGCTTACTATGCCAGTTCTGGATTTTTAACAATAAAATTTAAAAGTGATGCGGCAACTGTAAAACCTGGTTTTTCGATAAAAGTTGATTGCCCTGAAAATTGTGAAGCACCAACTTGTTCTGGCACACAACCAGCAGGAGAGTATTGTAATACAGCAACTTTAATCTGTAAATCGGCAGGTTATTGTGGCAATACAAGCTCAGCATATCCTACCGATCACGGAGAAATTGATGCTTATAATTTAGGCATTTTCTGCGGAGGTATAAATAATAATTCTTGGCTTTCTTTTATTGCTGATTCATCAACAGTTATAATCGATGTATGGGTAAGAAACTGTCAGGGAATTTCTGGTCAACTTTTAGGAATACAATTAGCAGTTTTTTCAACAGACTGTAGTTATGGAAATTTTACAACAGTATCAAACTGTTGGAGCCCAAGCGAAATGATTAACGGACAATTAGAAGCAACAGGGTTGACAGTAGGCGAAGAATATTTAATAATGATAGATGGTTATGCTCAAGATGTTTGTGAATATACAGTATTTATTGAAAGTAATAATAGTTTATCGACTATAAATGTTGACGCTGTTACAAATAATGTAACATGTTATGGAACTAGTACAGGGTCAATAAATATTTCGGCAAGTGGCGGAAATACGCCATACGTGTACAATTGGTCTAGTGGAAGTACAACAGAAGATTTATATAATATTCCTGCAAATAATTATACAATAACAGTAACTGACTATTTTGGTTGTACTGGTATTGAAACATTTGAAGTATCACAGCCAATGCTTTTACAAGTAACTTTAGGTTCAGTTTCTCCAATTTGTAGTCCTTACAGTAGTAACGGAATGGTTTTCGTTGAACAAATTTCAGGCGGAACTTCACCATATACATATTATTGGGGTTCTGGCAACTACAATGATACCTTGTACAATATTTCATCAGGAAATTATTCATTATTGACAACTGATGCAAATAATTGTTCAACAAATACTCCTATTAATGTTGATTATATAAAACCTCCAGTAATTTATGCAATTTCAAAAACTGATGTTTCATGCTATGGAAGTAGCGATGGTCAAGCAACTATAACCATTAAAGATGGAACAGCTCCATTTACTTTTAATTGGACTCCAAATAATGGTAATGGCAATTTGGTTAATGATTCAACATTGATAATAAGCAATTTAGCTCCTGCATATTATAGTGTAACTATTTATGATGCAAAAGGTTGTGATACAAGCACTACATTTCTAATCAATCAACCATTACAAATAAATATATTTGCTAATTATCCTAATACAATTTGTCCGAATGATTCAGCAACATTATCGGTATCTGTGATTGGAGGAACACCTCCATATTTATATAATTGGATTATTGACTCTTCTTATATTGCAGGAAATGTTGTAACTATTCATCCTGATTCAACATCATCATATACTGTTATTGTTCAAGATTCAAAGGGTTGCGAAAAACAAAGTCCTTTTATAATTTTTGTTGAACAATCAATTTCTTTTACAACAAACTACAACAATACTTGTGTTGGAGATAGCACAGGAAGTATAATATTGATTCCGGATGCAAGTGGTAATTATTCATACAATTGGTCAACAGGCGATACTTTACAATCTATTAACGGTTTACAAGCCGGAACGTATTTTTATACGGTTACAAGTAGCTGTAATAATACAGTTTCTGGCTCACAGGATATTATTGAATCGGGACTTGCCTATATAAATGGAACTGTAAATTATAGTAGTGGTTTCGTTGCTGCAGGAGATGCTGAAATAACTCTTTATAATGCTGATGTTTCAGGCTTTAACGTTATTGCAAATACTATTTTAGGAAATAATGGTTCATTCAATATTAATGATATTTCGCAAGGAAATTACTGGTTAAAAGTCGATTTATTAAATCATTCAGGTTATCCGCAGCTTTTTAACACATATTATGACTCAACCTATAAATGGTTTGAAGCTACAACATTAAGTTTAATCTGTGGTGATAGCTTGAACCTAAACATTACAATGGCAGAAAACATTGCTCAATCAATTGGAAACGGAACAATTAATGGAAACATAATTTGGGTTTCAAATAATAAGGCAATTAATGGAATTCCTGTAACTGGTGCAGACTTTATACTTGAAAAAGAGCCAGATAATGAGCCTGTAACTGAAACCATTTCTGATATTAGTGGCAACTATTCTATGGCAGATATTTTGTATGGAAATTATACAATTTATGTTGATATTCCTGGAATTCCATTGATTACAACTCATAATTTCATTATAAATGCAACAGATTCTGTTTTTAACAACCTTAATTTCTATGTTGACACAATTACAAACTTTGGAATTTATGCAGATACACTTCCGTTGAATATACCGTTGATTGCAGATAATTTTACGATTAACGTTAATCCAAATCCATTTAATAATGAACTTAATATCAATTATTCGATAAATAAAACTTGTGATGTTTCAATCGAATTATTTGATATAACTGGCAAAAAAATAAGTTCGTTGCAAAACATCAAACAGGAAAAAGGAAATTATTCAATGAAATACAATAAAACGAAAGATTCTGTTAAGCCCGGAGTTTATTTCTTGAAAATTATTGTAGGTAATGAGGTTTATGTGAAAAAAATTGTAAAAGAATAATATAATTATGTCAGAAACAAGGCTTTCTGATATCGTTTACATAATAAACTCTTTCATATATTTAAAAGGATAAAGCTTATTTAAATTCAGTATAAATCTGATCTTTTGATAATATCTCTCATTGTATAAATCGCTGTTGTTTTTCAAATCTTCAGACATTAATGCAGGTAAATAAACTTCAAAAATATCAGGAATTAATACTACTGTAACGCCTCCTTCGTATGCAATTTGTTTAGTATATGAATTATTACCGGCATCTGCATAAGTGCCTAAATTAAAATAAATTCTCAAAGGTAATTTTCCGGGAATCGAAGAAGTAAGACCAAGAGTTGAAATCCAATCATTAGTTTGACCCACAGCAGAATAAATGCTAAATCCGCCGTCGTTTTTAACAAATTGATGAGAAATCCAATAATTATTATTTGATTCTAATCTTCCAAGGAAAATATTATCATAAGTATAATCCTGATAACCTAAATTTCCACTAAGTCGAAAATTGTAATTGCCATAATATTCCGAAGCATTATAAAGAAATTTACCGGCAAATAATCTAACGTTTAAACCCTTTTTGTAGTCGCCATAACTGATTTTGTAAATTGCCTCTAATGAGCTTTTAACAAATCCTTTTCCTTGTTCTATTGCAATAAAAACTGAATAAGGATTAACTAAACGTCTATTTATATATGAATATTTACAATTATTAAAAACGCTATAAACGATTGTATCAAAGAAAACTAATTTTTCAAGATTAGTTGCCAAAATTGAACTTAAGGTCAATCGGTTTTCAGTGTTTTTACGTGCCGAATAATTTTTAAATTTAATGTCAATGCTCGATTTTACTTTCTGAAATTTAAGATTTTCAGCTCTATTAATTGAATATTGTGAACCAGAAACGTTAAGTGTTATAAATTGAAAATAATTAATAGGAAATATATTGTAAGAAATTGATGCACTTCCTGCAAGGTCTTTTGTGCCAAAACTATACAATGGCATAGCAACATATTCGAGTTTTTTAATAGGAGCAATACTATTATAAAATAGTCCGCCTATCATAAATTTGTTGTAATTATTCCATGCAATTGCAGGCAAAAAATAGATTTGATTATATTTTGGATTTTCCAAATTGGCAAAAAATTGTAATCTTAAAGGTTCAGTAGTTTTAAATAATCCTGTTTTTCGGTACGAATTGTTTTTATAATTTATATCTGGAATTGTGAAACAAGAATCAATTGTTAACTTGTCAAAATCAGTCCAGTTCAAATTAATTGTTTTCGATTTTTCAAATCCATCAAACCACTTAGAATTAATAACTGAATCGTTTTTTAATGCAGAAATCTGAAAAGGCGATTTAATTTGACCTTTGTTTTTGATTTTCAAATTCCAGCAATTTCCATTATCCGAGGACATTGAGGCTCTCGAAATGTCCTGATTATTTTTACACTTTTTTAAAGAAGTTATTTTGTAATCAATCCGCTTTGTACTTGCAATTAAATCGTCGAAAAACCAATCTAAATTCTCTTTGCAATTTTCTTTAAAAACAGCAATAATATCCGCATTATCGGGATGTTTGAATTGCCATTTTTTATAATAAATTTGCATTATACTATCGAATTTAGCTTCTCCTAAATAATTTTTCAAATAATTAAAAACATAAGCAGTTTTCATATAAACAACTCCCTGATAATTTAATCCATATAAATCTTCAGAATGTAATGTAATTGGCTGATCCAGATTTCTTCTGGCATTAATCATATAAAGTATGAAATAATTAAAATGATTTGGATAAATTATTCCCAATATCTTATTCAGAGATGAATTATCTGGATTAGTTGTTAAAGCTCTTTGTTGCATATAACGAAGTTCATAAAAGCTATTTATTCCTTCGTCGAGCCAAGGATTATCCCTTTCGTTAGATCCCAAAATTCCATAAAACCAGTTATGACCAACCTCGTGCATTATTACCTGCTCAAGCAAAACAGCACTTCCCATATTTCCAATTACAGTAATCGTTGGATATTCCATTCCACCTCCTGCACTTAACGCTCCGTCAATAGCAGTGCAGTTTTTGTAAGGATAATCGCCATTCCAAAGCGAATAATAATAAACAGAACTATCGACATATTGAATTGAGTTTTTCCAAAATTTCGACTGATTATCTGTAAAAAAAGTCCAAGTTGTAACTGTTTTTTTTGAGTGTGGTAATGACACTTCTCCCTTCAGAACATTAAACCGTTTGTCGCAAAACCATGCAAAGTCATGAATATTTTTTTCAGTATATCTTAAAGTTTTATAAATCGTATCAGATTTTGGAAATACATCTTTTGAATCGAAGTTTGTTTTTATTGCAGTTTCATCGGCTTTTTTTGAGAGCCATTCCAGCTCATCAGCATTTTGTAGATTTCCGGTTGCTGCAACTAGATAATTACGAGGCACAGTAATTGAAACATCAAAAGAACCAAATTCAGAGTAAAACTCGCCCATATCCAAATATGGCATTTGATGCCAGCCTTTTTTATCGTAAACTGCTGGTTTTGGATACCATTGCGTAATTTGGTAAGATTGAAAGTAATGTCCTAATCTGGAAAATTTACTATCAGGAATTTTTACAAAAAATGGAGTAGAAATTATAATTGTATCGATTGGATAAAGAGGTTTATTTAAGATTAACTTACAAATATCAATATTTTGTTCGTCGATTATCCATGCAGTTTTTTCTCCATTTATTTTAAAATCAAGACTATCGACAAAACCTATTTGCTCATAAGTCATGTTTTGCATCTTGAAATCTTTGAGAGAATATTTCTGTTTTGCTAATGCAGTATTTTTGTTTTTATAAGCATTTGGCCATAAATGAAAGTATATAAAATGAAGTGTATCAGGAGAATTGTTAATGTATTCGAGCGACTCTTCAGCCGACAACGTGTTTTTGACATCATTAAGTTTTACGCTTATTTTATAATTAACCTCTTGTTGAAAATATTTTTGAGAATAAGTTTTGGAACTTATAAAAATAAACAGAAATATAAGCCCTATATTTAGTTTGATTCTGATAATTGTAATTTAAAACCCTAAAGAATTATTAATAAATATCGAATTTTGTGTAAAAATAGTGGAGTATAGGGGAATCGAACCCCTTACCTCTTGCCTGCCAGGCAAGCGCTCTAGCCAAATGAGCTAATACCCCTTGTTTATTTAGGATTTTTGAATTTAAGATTTATGATTTCTACATTTTTTTTACCGATTTAGAAATTTAGGTTTGTACTGTGTTAGCAACCTCAAATTTGAAACCCTTAAGAACTTATTGCAAAAGTATCAAAATTATAGAACTTTCAAAAACCGTTTATGATTTTAACGACCAATCGAATCCATCTTTTTTGTCTTTAATTTCGACTCCTATTTTATTTAATTCGTTTCTGATTTTATCTGATAATTCAAAATCTTTTTTGGCTTTTGCTTCCATTCTTAAATTTAGCATCAGATTAATCACATCAGACAAAACAGCCTCGTTTGTAGAATTATTTTCAGGAACAAGACCTAAAACATCTAAAATAAAAGTATCTAATATTGACTTTAATTTATCTAAATCGCTTTTATTAATTTGCTCATTATCAGAAATAATCAGATTTATAGTTTTTACTGCATCAAATAAGTGAGAAATAAGTATTGGACTGTTTAAGTCGTCGTTCATTGCATCAAAACATTTTTGATTTAATTCATCTAAATTGATAGATATAGTTGATGTTTCTGAAACTTTCAATTTACTTACTGAACCGTAAGCTGTCATTAATCTTGCAAGTCCTTTTTCGGCTGCTTGCAGAGCTTCGTTTGAAAAATCGAGTGTGCTGCGGTAATGTGCTTGTAATAAGAAGAATCTGATTGTCATTGCACTGTAGGGCTGTGTTAGCAATTTATGACTTCCGGTAAAGAATTCTTCAAGATTAATAAAATTACCTAACGACTTGCCCATTTTCTGACCATTAATGGTAATCATATTGTTGTGAAGCCAATATTTAACCGATTCAAATCCAAGTGCCGCAGCCGATTGTGCAATCTCACATTCGTGATGCGGAAACAGTAAATCCATACCGCCTCCGTGAATATCAAATTTTTCGCCCAAATATTTTATGCTCATTGCCGAACATTCCATGTGCCAGCCGGGAAATCCATCGCTCCATTTTGAATGCCAACGCATTATATGCTCAGGACTTGCCTTTTTCCATAAAGCAAAATCGAAGCTGTTCTTTTTTTCATCTTGTCCGTCAAGGTCGAGTGTATTTGCTAACAAATCATCGATTATTCGTCCCGATAATTTTCCATAATGAAATGATTTGCTGTACTTTTCAACATCGAAATAAACCGAGCCATTTACTTCATAAGCAAAACCATTTTCCATGATTTTTTCAATCATTTCTATTTGCTCAATTATATGTCCCGATGCACGTGGCTCAATGCTGGGGCTTTTAACATTAAGTGCCGACATTGCATTATGATAGCTTTCTGTATAATATTGAACAATTTCCATCGGCTCAAGCTCTTCGAGACGAGCTTTTTTTGCAATTTTATCTTCGCCAGAATCGGCATCGTTTTCAAGATGTCCAACATCGGTAATATTCCTAACGTATCGAACCTTATATCCAAGTTGTTGTAAATATCTGAATAATAAATCAAATGTAATTGCTGGTCGAGCATGTCCCAAATGTGGATTACCATAAACGGTTGGTCCGCATACATACATTCCAACATGCTTTGGATTAATTGGTTCAAAAATTTCTTTTTTTCTGGAAATTGTGTTGTAAATATTGAGTTTCATTGAAGAGTATTTGAGGTTTAAAGTTTAACTTAGTTGAGCTCGCAAGCTCGATTGAGGTTTGACGTTCACCTCGGTGGATAATTTCTTTTAATTGAGTAATCGTTTCTAATTGTGGTTATCAAATGGGGTAAATGGTAAAATTGTAAAACAGACTTGTCCTAAAAAAGTTTAATAATTAATACTAAAATTCTATTACAAACTTATACATTTTTTTCAATTCTATGAGAGGTTTATGGGTGAAATTCACCTTTACATACTCAATGTTTTCGATTTTGTAGTTTCGCTTTTCATTTTTTTGTTGTGTGCTGACCACTTTTTTTATCGTTATTTCATTAGTCATTTTCTTCGTAGTAATATGAGTAGTCAATCCCTTTCATAAACATTTCGTGGTCGTTTATTTTGGTAGTGAGTGCTTTTTTCAAAAGTGAATTTAGAACACTACTTTTGGTTGGACTTAGTGTCATTGCGTTCATGTAATCATGTTTGCTTATTTTACTCCAATCAACGCATTTTTCGAGGTGTTTTTTTAGTATTAAATCCAACCATATTCTGGCACTTCTGCCATTGCCTTCCATAAAAGGGTGTGCAATGTTCATTTCTACATATTTGTTTACGATTTCGTCAAATGTAGTTTCGGGCATTATTTCTATTTGCTTTAAAGTTTCACCTAAAAAACGTGATACTGCAAATTGAAAACCGACTTTTGAAATATTTTTTTGTCTGATTTGCCCAGCAAAATTATACAATCCGCCAAACAAATAAGCGTGTATTTGTTGCAACCCTTTGGTTGTACCAGCTTCAATGCTGTTGATAAACGAACTTTCAAACAAGGCATAGGCTTTTATTTTACTTTTTCCGTCTATGCTTTCATCGCTGAATGTAAACCAATCAATAAATCGGTTTGCTTTTTTGCCCGGAAACTCTTTGCCCAAGGCAATAATACCAGCGTAATCCAACATGTCGGTTAAATACCGTTTACCATCACTTGCTAAAAGTTTCAGTTGGGTAGTGTCACTACCCAACTCGTTTTTTTCTTTTTTCAATTTGGCTTTAAGATATTTCCAATAGTTGCGGGTTTTGGTGTAGTCGTCTTGGTCGGTAAGCAAAGCAACAATATCCAACACAGAAAACCACCACTTGGCGTTTTGCTCGTCCCAAACGGCTCGCACTTCACGGTCGTCAAAAAAACGTATGGATATTTTTGCATTACTCATAATTTTAATGTTTTCTATTTTTAGCTCTGTAATTTTCCGTCCAAAGTTATGATAATTTTTATCTTGTAGTTGCTGTTAGCTGTGTTACGTTACAACTTTTTTGCGGTTTATATTGTTTGGAGTTTGAAACAATGTCTCCCGAAATGTTTGTTTAAAGATACTATGTTGCTAGGCATTTGCAAAGCAAAAATTAAAAACTTTTCGACCGCTTTTGCAAATGTTTCCGCCAAAATAATACAAACCGTGTGTGTGTGCCCTGCATGAGCTATCCGACAAAGAAGTAAATGCCCAAGGACTGAACATTAAGTTGTCTGAAATTCGATAAAGAGGTTTAAACTTCGAGTTTACTAGCTTTATCTCAAACTAAGACAAAGGTGTTTTCGGTGAAAAGAGCGATAATACTGATACTTAATGAACCGCTGTAAACGAGAACCGCTTGGTTTACACTGAGCTAAAGTCGAAGTGTACAGTGGCGTGAGAGCTGTACTGGCGGTCATTTGACCGTCAGCCATCTACTCGATTAGCGGCTGGTTGTTATAATAATATTTTCTTACGTCAATTAGATAGCATCTTGAACCAAAATGGAAAATCCTTGGTTCTGAAATAAAACATTATTTATTTTATAATTCTTCTTTGTTGTTGAATTTGGAATCTCAACAAATGAATTTGAAGTATTATCAATAAAATGAAGCTTAATGTCACTTGCAAAATCTATGAAGATATTTCCTGCAAGAAGAGGTCTTGATGCTTTAAAATTATAAAAAAGAAAGTTGTTTTTATGTTTATATTTTGCATTTAAATGAATATCTGTTGATTCGTTTGGTTTTAATTCAAAAGAATTCTCTTTTTTATCTTTAAAATTTGTTACTTCATTGTTAACAGGATTTGATTGATTCATTCCTATTAATTCTTTTTCTCCGATAAGATTACCTCCATCCAAATTAATATTATGAGCTTTGTTTTTAGCACCATAATTTTTAATGGTTATCTGGATACTCTCATCACAAATAAATTCACCATTTAATTTATATATTTTTAAATTAATATTTATATAATCCCATATCAGTGAATCTTCAAGTAAATCAGCTTTTATTTTATTGAAAAGTTTGTTAGGCATAAATAATTTAAACAATGAAGCAAAAATATCTTCATTTATTTGTTCTAATAAAATTTTATTTTCCTCTTTATCTTTTTGAAGAAGATACTTTGATATTTGAGTTGAAATAAAAAAGGCTATAAAAATTGAAATAGCTGCTGTTCTTAAAAATAGTCCAAGAAAGTCAAAAAAATAATCACTTTTAGATTTTTCAATAAATGTTAGAGTTTTAGTTACACCATCAGTATATATAACTTTATCAAAAGTCTTAAATTCACTTGAAATTACAGGAATATAGCATAAAATTCCCCCAATAAAAAGTAATAAACACGAAATTATTATTCCTGTTTTATACTTCTCAAAAATTGTATGTAATGTATTTGTTGTCATTAATTATAAACTCCTATTATTTCCGTTGTATCAGCTTTTTCATCTACTTGAAAATCTCGACCAATATATAAAGTTAAATCTATACCACTAAAAGACACGCCTCTAGAAAAAGTAACACCAGGTCCCATAGTTATCCCCCCAATAGTAATCCTCTTTTTAGGAGAAATAGAACTATCAGAGTTTATTTGAAATAACTCATCAAAACGAACCCTTTTAATCATTTTTATAATATTCTTTATTCATTAAATATTCTATATAAATATGAAACCAAAAATAGTAAAATATTTTGTTATTTTTTATATTCCCGTACTTTTGTCTTGGTTGGGGAATGCTGTCAACTTGCCACTAACGGTCTTCAGCTAGGCCGTCGTGGTTGCTTCCTTAGACCTATCGCACATAGTTCAAAATTTGGGTTTAGCATTTAATTTTTCATTTTTGCGTATAACCCAAATTTTGGGCTTAGCGTTATCAATCCAAGCAACCATGCGGCTTAGGTGATGTGTGTGCCCTGCATGTGTTAAGCATGGCAACATTGCAGGGAGGGACTGCAGTGCCACATGGAAATTGTCCATATAAAAGTAACGAGAAACCATGGAAGGAGTCTGCGTTGATTTTGATGTTCTTCAAAATTATTCATTGTCATTTTTCTTAAAAATGGAACTTATATCTTTACCAATTCTCTGTACTGCCTTAATACCTTTATTCAGAGGTTCTGCGGATATGTCATTGTACTGTTCTCTGCTGATGTTATTGGCATATTGTTGAGGATAAACTACGAACCTGCTGTTAGTTGCAAAGTGTTTTTCAAGTTTAACAGGCAAGTTGTCAAGTACGTTTAAATAGGACGTAGCCCCTTTTCGTGCAGAAACCAGAACAAACAAATCGTCTTCATGAATGTTCCTTGAAAGCACCAGAAAATCATCCCAATCTGTAAATAATTTTATTGAAATTGATGCAGAAAGTTTCGCTTTTTTGAATAACCTTTCGACTGCCTTCTCTGTTGCCACATTGCAGAATAGCAGAATTGGGATACTCAGTTCCTGAGCCAGTCTGGCTATTTTTGTTACCCACAATCCGAAACCGTTTTCATGTTCAGTCAAGGGGGGTGCAACAATAATAATTCTTTTGTGTAGAACTAATGGCTTTTCCAAATGGCAAATGAAAGTGGTCTTGTCTGTATTATTCAATATACTGTCCACTTTCTCACCAATTAATTTATCAATGAAACCTATACGTTGAGGCCACCCCAAAACAATAATGTTAGCCATAATTTCTCTCGAAATACGAGATATACCGCTTGCTGCATTATGGTCAATGGTTGTTATAATATTTATTTTTGTCTCGGTCGCAGAGGCTTGTTTTACAATTTCTTCCAGTTTATTTCTTGTTTTCAGAATATTAATTTCGACTTCATTGCTATATGGAACTACTGAAAGGATTGAGACTGGATTTACTGATTTCTTGTCTTTTATAAAAATAGCTAATTCCAAAAGTTTCTCAAAGTTTGAAATATTTGCAATAGGTAAAAGAATGTGTTCATTTTGAATTCCATTTGCTTTTACCCGACTGTCTGTATCATCATCAGATTCAATAATAATTTTTTTTGCAGCTTTTTCAGTAGCAAATGAAGCAATTATACAAGTTATTAAAATAAGTATAATCGTTCCGTTCAATATATTCTCATCTAGAATTCCAGCTTTATAACCCACTAAAATCACAGCAAGTGTTGCAGCCGCATGAGCACTGCTAAGTCCGAAAATTAGTTGTCGTTGTGCTTTAGAATATTTGAATATTAGTTGCGTAAACAATGCAGCAAACCATTTTCCAAGCAAAGCCACAACAGAAAGCGTTCCTGCAATAATAAGTGCCATAGGACCACTTAGAATTATGCTCATATCAACCAACATTCCTACGCTTATAAGGAAAAATGGTATAAATAAAGAATTCCCGATAAACTCAATTCGGTTCATTAATGCGGATGAATGTGGAATAAGTTTGTTTAAGGCTAATCCTGCAACGAAAGCACCAATTATTGGTTCAACGCCAGCTACTTCTGCCAAAAATGCTGCAAAAAATACCACCGCAAGAACGAAAATGTAATGCGAATGTTTCTCACTTTCCAGTTTTCGAAAAAACCACTTAGCAATTTTAGGGATTATCAGGAACATAATAGCTGAGAAAATGGCTAATGAAACTCCTAACCGTATCCAAAATTCCTGATTCAAATTACCTTGGCTGTTTCCCATAATTACAGCCAGAATAATAAGTACGGCTGTATCGGTTAAAATTGTTCCACCAACGGTAATTGCCACCGCTTGATTTTTTGAAACGCCTAATTTACTGACAATTGGATAAGCAACAAGCGTGTGTGTGGCAAACATGCTTGCAGTCAAAAAACTTGCATTAAAATCATATCCAAGTATGTAATGACATACTGGAAATCCTATCCCTAATGGAATAATGAATGTAAAAAGTCCAAACAAAAGACTTTTGTTTCTATTCGATTTAAATTCATTCATATCCATTTCAAGTCCTGCAATAAACATGATATAAAGAAGCCCGATAGTTGAAAAAAGGTCAACCGCAGAATTTTTCGCAAGGATGTTAAAACCATGCGGACCAATAACCACTCCTGCTATAATTAATCCTATGATTCCGGGAATATTTAATCTTCTCAGCAGAATGGGAGATAATAAAATGATAAATAGGATTAATGAAAATACTAATACTGGATTTCCCAATGGTAATTCAAATTCGTGCATCAAGTGTTTAAAAAAATCTGTCATTTACTGTCTCTTTAGTCTTTTATTTTTTCTGTTCAAAATTACACTATTTATTTCGAGCGTAGGCAAAAATTCAAGCTCTTTTGGTTTTTCGTTCTGGCTTTGCGTGTCGGCAAAAACCAAATGTGCTTGAATGTGTGGTCGGCTTTCTACAATGAGGCACTTAGCCAAATCTTTGATTTTGTTTTTAAATTTACTTTTTCCTAAAACCAAATCAAAGATTTGGCGGTGTTAATTCCTTGCAATTCCCTCTCACTTTGCTCTGCAACCCACATTACGTTTAGGTTTTGTTACAATTCGTTATTTTTCTTCTTCTATCAATTCAATTGCTTTTTCTAATAATTCATCTTTACTATCCTTTACCCCTTCAATAGTTGGTTTAACTTCAATATCAGGCACAATTCCAATTCTTTGTGTTTCAGTTCTGTTTGGATAATAAACACCAATTCCACTAATCATTGTCCTTATATTACCAGGCAAGTAAAAACTGGAAACATTGCCGTCAGCACCTGCGGTTGTTGAACCTATTACTATTGCATTCGAATTAACTCTGTATGCCATTGCGTGAAATTCTGCGGAACTTTGAGAGATCTCATTTACAATAATAATAACTTTGCCTTTATAAGGTTTTTTATTTTTATTACCAACATTTAATGACTTTGTATAAGTAAAGAGACCTGGGGTTTTAATATTTCCATTAGAGAAAGTAACAAATGGTAAACTTTTAGGCATTAAATACTTACTTAAATTATAAATTGGAAAATCAGAAGGGTAATTTCTAATATCAATAATCAGTCCTTTTGTGTTTTTAATTTCCTCCCAAATTTCAGGTAAGTATTCTCGTTTAAGTGTTCCATTATTAATGTAAGCAATTTCTTTATTTATGAACTTAAAGCATGTGTCATTATTTTGGTATTTGCTGTAAATATTGATTTCTTTTGTGGAAAAGGTTTTAATGTTCGTAATTTCAGATTTCCCATTTCTTTCAAACTCAATGTTTAATGTAGTATCATTTGTTCTTAAAAGCTTCTTTGCTAAATCCCGTAATTGTGTTGGGTAGTTTGACGCAGGTGTATATTTTAATTTCCTTTTTACAATATCAGATACTAACTCATTATTAATCTTTGTAATATTATCACCGATTATCAAGCCTGTTTCTAATCCAAATTTTTCGTCAAAGTAGTCTGTTACAATTGCGTTATTCTCAATAAATTTAATTTCTAAAGGAGCGTAATTTACTCCCCAATAATTTGTCAAAGCAATATCTTGACCCCAAATATTTGCATGTGTATCATGAACCCTTGCTATTAATTCTAATACTGCAAGTTTGTATTCAATTTCATTTTCAGCATCTACAAATTTCGGAATAAATTCAGTCAACACATTTTTCCAATCTTCTTCTATTAAATTTTTATAAGGAAAATAATATTGAATAATATTCCAATACCTATATAAAGACAATAAACGAAATCCTACATCTGGATATTTCATTTCTGAATATGTTGCTTCATTCTTAAAATCAGGATTACCAACTCCTTCTTGCAAGCCGACATAATAATTATCGCCTGTTCGCTAAGCATTCATTACCTTCGTTAATTCAGAAGTTAGGTTTTTTGTCAGATTAGAGTTGGTAATCCAATCTAAATCAGGTTTAATTTTAATATCTGCTTTTTCATTCTTTACTTTCGCAATAATTTCATATTTGCCAAGGTTATTTATCCAGTTGGTTAAATATTCATCTCTTTCTTTGGCATTTTTCGAATCAATGATTTTTGGTAAAACTCTGAATAGCTCGAAATCCCAATTATAATTCCCTAACGCAATGTTTGGGTGATAATATTTTAGAAAACCCCAAACCAAACCAAGTGTTTTTAAATCCTCAATTTTTTGGTCATTTAATTCAATTGCGTTTATCTTTGAACTATCGTTAAATTCAGTGTCTTTTTCTGCTTTTGAAAGTTCTTTTAATGATGCTTTGTCTAATTTCTTGCCATCAATTGTAACATCAAGATTATCAATCCACATTTTGCCTTTCCCAACTAATAATCCTCCTACTACAATTTGCTTTGCTTTTGATGGATTTAAGTCTAATTCTATTTCGTATTTATTCCAATCTGTAGTTCCTTTTACTCCACGTTTATTCATATTATCAAAACCAACCGAAGGGTCAATCCGCATCCATAAACCTGCATAACCATCAGTTACATTTTCTGTTTTGATATATCCTGTGAGTTTTATCTTTTCCCCTTGATAAATTGCAGGAATATTGTAAGCCCAAGCTTTAAAATTTGGTGTTCCTTCTTCAAATTCGATAACAGCAGAGTTTTTCCCACTTTGAGAGATTGTAGTGTCAATTTCTAAATTATAATCTCCTTTTCCAAAGTCTTTCCAATCTTTTGCTTTTCCATTTTCTAAAATCTCAAAGTCAAGATTTATTATAGAATTTTCTACTGTCTGTCCAGAAGTTGTAATTGCTAAAAAGCAAGTTATAATTAACACGGATATTCTTCTCATTTGTCTAATTGTTCTGTCTTGTTTAATGAGTTGTAACGTTTTGGTGCTTAGCGAAGAAGCGGATTTCGAAGTACTAACCTGTCTGCCAGCACTGAACTTGATGCGAAGCACAAAGCTTCATTTAAGTACTGAACCCGCTTTTTTGCCAAACGCCTGTTAGCAGTAGTTGTTATTTCATTTCTATATTCAATATTCCTTCTCCGTTTTTTCCTAAAAATTTCACAAGTATTTCTGCAAAAGCATTTGTTCCGTTATCACAATTTGTAAAAATTAAAAGTGCTTGTTTTGTTTTAGGAACAATAAATGCAATGGTATGAACACCAATATCGTCACCACCATGAACAAGGGCAAAATCTTTATGGTTATTTATGTTTTCGTCAACCCACCAACCTAAACCAAAATGTTTGTAATCATTAATCCTAACTTGGTCTGCAATCATTTCTTTGTATAATTTGTCAGATAAGCCTGCGCCATTCAATATATGAACCAAAAACTTAGAATAATCTTCAACTGTCGTTAGTAAATTGTCTGCTGCATTGGCAGTTTTATTTTTCTGGGTTTCATAAAGTTCCCCTTTTTCATTATGCCACTTTGCAAACCTTGTTGAATCCATTTTTTCATCCCAAATAAATCTGGTGTCCTTCATTTTCAGAGGCTTAAAAATCAATTCACTTGCTAATTGTTCTAATGATTTCTTAAACTTCTTTTCTAGGGCTTTTCGTAAGTATTCATAACCTTCTCCCGAGTATTGATATTTTGTTCCAGACTCAAATTCAAAGGATAATTTACCGTCTTCATTATTTCCTCTCCAATTTGGAAAACCTGTTTGGTGGCTTAATATAATTCTTGTAGTTAATAATTTGGCTCGTGGGTCGTTCGCAACATCAGGGTCGGTATAATATTTATAAATAGCTTCGTCTAAATCCCATTTCCCTGCATTTATTAATTTTAAAGCAACAATGGCTGTAATTGGCTTTGTCATTGATGCAACATTCCATATTGTATTTATTGGTGCTGGTTTGTTTGTCTGTAACTCTCCAAACACGCTTATTTGCTCAATTTTGCCATCTTTAACGAAACCAATGCCCAATGCAGGAATATGTTTTTGTTTTAGCCATTTTTCAGTTTCGTTTTTGTCAGTAAACAAAAGTTCTTGATTAAACGGCTTCTCAAAATCTTTATGGTCGTAGCTTAAACCTTTTGATAATTTAAAATTTCCATTTTCTAAAATCCATATGTGCGTAAATTTAGCAATGCTAGTGAGGTATTCAGATTTATCATCTTCAATTGCATAAAAATTATGAATACCTGTTTGAATAACTCCATACAAAACACCATTTTTTTCTAAAGGATAAATTTCCATTTTATTTTCGGCTAATTTTCTTTTGGGCTTGTATGCTAATTGGCAAAGTCCGTTTTTAATGCTAGTAATAAATTCAGTTTTTGAATTTGTAATTCCTGCTTGGTCATGATAAAATTCAAAACTTTCACTTTTTCACTTACG
>MEND01000130.1 GCA_001768975.1 Bacteroidetes bacterium GWA2_31_9
TCAAGCAAAAACAAATGGTAAATTTATTTATGATATAAATATTGAATTAAAAGACGATCAAGCAAAAACAAATGGTAAATTTATTTATGATATAAATATTGAATTAAAAGACGATTTATGCATAATAACTTTAACTAATTTTAAACACGAACCTGAAGATAAGATTGATAATTTTAATTTTGGAATAATAACAATAGATGAGAATATTCCATCTAAAATATTTTGTGAAGTAACACCTGAATGGTGTAATAATGTTTGGATTGATATGAAAAGTCGTATTGAACAACAAGTAAATTCTATTTTTTTAACATTGCCTCAAAATTTTTAAAAATGAAATACATATTTTTATTATCACTAATTGTTTTAGGTCTAATATGTTATAGCCAAGAAAAATCAAAAGTTTTATTGCTTACTAAAAATAATTCTAAAATATATTATTGGACTAAAGCTGAAAAGAAAAAGCAATCTGGAATTATAAAATCAATTAATGATGAACAAATTATAGTTGACGACACTGTGTCTTTAAAAATTTCTGAACTTAAAAAATTCAAATTTAATAAAGCTAGATATTTTGTTGTAGGTAAAAAGGTTGATTACTTATTACATACCGATGACAAAAGAGTAAAAGGTAAATTAAATGCTATAACTGATTCCTCTTTAATAATAAATGAACAAGAGATAGCATTAAAATCAATATCACAATTTGGAGGAAGAGCTACAAGTTTAACTGTTGTGAAGGTAGTAGGTGGTGTAATTATGATTGCTGGTGGTGGATTAACTTATGCAGGACTTTCGCTTATTTCAAGCAGTGCAAATTCAAATGATTGCGGAGCACCAATTAATATGTTAGTCGGAATTGGCTTCTCTGCTGTAGGTGTAGCAGGAATTATTGCTGGAGGAGTTCCTTTATTTTTTAGAAATAAACACTATGATCTTGGTTTTGAATGGACACCTGTTGTTTTAAAACAAAAACCGAATTAGCTTTTCATAGAAAACTCCAATAAATTAATTACTCTTGTCGTTTTGAAACTCTGTGTTTTCTTCCTAAAACTAACTAAGCTTTTCTCTTTTAATAGGCATTGTCATACAACGACAACCACCGCCACCTCTGGATAATTCAGCTCCTGGCACTGTAATTACACATTTTTTATATTCTTCAAGCTTCTTCGATTCATTAACTATATCATTTGAACTAATAACTTCAAAACCAGCATTATTCAACGCTTCAATTGTATGTATATTTCTATCGTAACCAATAATTTTTCCAGGTTCAATTGCTACAAAATTAGCTCCACTATGCCATTGCTCACGCTCCTGATTGTATGCATCAGACCCACCACAAGATATTGACTCCATTTCAATTCCAATAGAATGTAAAGCTGTCAATATATTATCAAATTCCTTAATTGGCTTAACTTTTTTATTTTCAGTTTCAATTAATAATGTCTGATATTTACTATTCAAAATTACTGGTTCATAAATAACGCATTTGCCATAATCAACCAAAGTAAAAACCATATCGAGATGGATAAATGACTCTGGAAAACCTGGGAGTTCCTGAACAATTATATAACAATGTTCGTTATTATCCTTTAACGTTTTAAGTATAAAATCTATTCCATGAGATGAGGTTCTATTGCTTAATCCAATGATTATTAAATTATCTCTCATTACAAGAAAATCGCCACCTTCGATTGTCAAATTTTCGTGAAAATGCTTAGATTTATAAGGTGAAACCACATTTCCACTAAATTGTGGATGATAGTCGAAAATAGCTTTCATTATAAATGATTCTCTATCACGAATTTTATTTGACATTCTGCCAATAAATATCTCATTTTTAAAAGCTATTGCTGCGTCTCTTGTAAAAAAGAAATTATGAAGTGGTTGTAAAATATATTTATCTTTTGAAAGATAATTAGTTAAATGATTTTTTTTCATTACAACCCCTTCAAGTAACTGTTTTGCAAGGGCTTCATTGGTCTGACGTAACAAAAAATCAATAATTTGTGGAACACCTTCATTACAACAAATCTTATTAATCAGGTTTTCTTTTACTTTATTATTGCAAATAATTTTAAATAATAAATCATGAACTTCATAAGTTTTTGTAACCTTATCAAGTACACCCTTAAACTGCAAATATTCTTCACTTATTACAGATAAATTCAAAATATCGCTATAAAGTGCTTTTTCGACATTTGTAGGAGTCATATTTTCAACTTCCTTTCCAGGAGTATGAATTATAACTGCCTCTAACTTACCTATTTCACTATTTAATTCGATTTTCTGATTCATTGCATTAATTTAAATTATAAAATATTGAAACTCCTGAATATCTTGATGTTTGTGTAGGAACTATCTTCATTTTCTGACTTCCATTTTTATATATCATTTTTCCAATAACATAACCAAAAACAGCACCTCCAAAAACATCACTTGCCCAATGCTTATTGTCGTTGATTCTTGAATATCCGGCAATTGTGGCAATTGAATAACATAAAACAGGAATTATCGGTTTATCCTGATATTCAGAAGCTACAATCGTAGCAATTGCAAAAACTGAAGTTGTATGACCAGAGAAAAATGATTTGTAATAATCTCCTGTAAATGGACCATCAAATACATATTGGTCAGGTGTATTTTTTTGATACGGGCGATGACGATTAAATAAATATTTCGGAATATTTACAAAAACACCTGATAATAAATATGCTTCTATGCCAAGCATCCCTACCCTCAATCCTCTTTTATTTTTAGAGATTAAACCATGTGTAATAAAAGCTGCCATTAATGGCATCGAATAAACTCCACTTCCAAAAGGTTCAAATCCATGTTTGGCAATATTGTCGGTTGTTGAAGAACGTGTTCTCTGCGAAAACTCTTTAATATTCATATCTTCGCTCATCATTATTTCTGTAATTCCAACAAAACCTATAAACTTAAACCAATCGTTTTGCTTCCATTTAAGAGGTGAAATAAAAAAATCTTTAGTTGAAGTAAGATATGATTTAAAATATTTTTTATTCATTCTAAATTCAACAGAGTCAGCCTTTTCTGCAAATATATTATTGCTTAAAACCACAATCAGGAAAAGGCTATGAATCAACAAACGGAAAGATTGCTTCTTCGTTAATCCTCGCAAAGAGGTAATTGCGACACTGAAGTATGAAGCTGAAGCAATCTTTATAAACTTATTCGCTTTTAAAAACAACACTGTGATTACTATATTTTACTTATTATCAAACTTTTTCGCTTCTTCCCAAATTTTATTCATTTCATCAAGGCTCATGTCGTGCAACGATTTACCTTTTTGCATTGTTTGCGATTCGAGATAATTAAAGCGGCTAATAAACTTTCGATTAGTTCTTTCAAGTGCATTTTCAGGTTCAACATTATACAATCGAGCTGCATTAATTAAAGAGAAAAATAAATCGCCAAATTCTGCCTCAACTTTCTCGCTATCAGGATTTTTTAGAATTTCATGTTTAAGTTCATTAAATTCTTCCATAACTTTATCCCAAACCTGAGTTCTATCTTCCCAGTCGAAACCAACTCCCCTTGCTTTTTCCTGAATTCGGTTTGCTTTAATCAATGCAGGCAGTCCAACCGGAACGCCTTCTAAAACAGTTTTTTTGCCTTCCTGTAATTTAAGTGCTTCCCAATTTTTCTTTACATCATCAGCATTTGCAACAGTAACATCTCCAAATATATGCGGATGACGATGAATCAACTTCTTATTGATACCTTCAATTACAGAACTCATATCGAATGATTTTTTTTCCTCACCAATTTTTGCGTAAAAAACGATGTGAAGTAATAAATCGCCAAGCTCCTTTTTTATTTCGTTTAAATCATCTCTTATAATGGCATCGGCAAGTTCGTAAGTTTCTTCAATTGTGAGCTTTCGTAAAGTATCAAAAGTTTGCTCTTTATCCCACGGACACTCGGCACGAAGGCGAGTCATTATATCAAGAAGTTCTTGAAAATTTTCTAATGTTTTATTTATTATCATTATCTTAAATTATCAGCCATTAATTATTTTTTTTGTAACAATTTTATAAATTCTATACCTTTTTGAGTTATTTTATATTTTTGCTTGGAGCTTTTGGGTTTATTGGGTATTGTCCATTCAATAAGTTTATCAACATTTAATTTATTTACAACAAAATACAATTGACCGGATATACTTTTTTGTCCTAATAACTTTGATATTTCATTTGTCGAATAAGGTTTTTCAAATATAAATTTAAGTACTTTAATATATAATGACTCCTGCTGTGTTTCTTTCAACTCCTGCTGCAACTCCTGCTGTGTTTCGTTCAACTCCTGCTGTAACTCCTGCTGTAACTCGTTTAGTTCTTGCTGTAACTCGTACTGCGAATGGTGTTGTGCTTCATTCAACTCCTGCTGTAACTCCTGCTGTGTTTCTTTCAACTCATGCTGTGACTCTTGCTGTCTTTTTTTCAACTCCTTCTGTGACAAGTACAACAACTCCTGCTTCGATTCATTTACTACATTCTGCAACTCTTGCTGGACTAAATAATTTTTCAGAAAAAACGTAACCCTAAAAGCAATACCTGGCTCTTTCCAATCCAAACTAATTTCGGGATAAAAATCAAGGTCTTCGGAAATAATCCTTAATCCATTTCCCCATTGCTCAATAATACCAAGTCGCTTAAATACAGGTGCTAATATTTTATTTCGAATATCAGATTGACCAGAATCATTCACATTAAAATCAACCGAAGGAAGAAGTTTTCCAGGACTAGTAATTTCAACTTTATCATCAAAAATTGCAATTTTAATATCCTTACCATTAAGCGAATAATCTCTATGAATAACAGCATTTCTAATAACCTCTCGAATAGCTTTTAATGGATATTCCCAACGATTTTTTCTATAAACGGTTTTATAACCAACCGATGCTTCAGAAATATGCCTTAATACAAATTTATATGCTTCGTCGGCTTGTTTAGCAACATTTGAATCAATAGTCTTTTGGTCAATAAAATCGCCAGGAATAGTGCCTTTAAATCTTGCACATTCAATTTTTGCATACGGAAAAATTTCTCGTCTAATTGTATCATCGGATAATAAAATAAGTGCATTAGTTGGATAAATCTTCTTTTGTTCAAACTTAACCAACTCTAATTTTTGCAAAACTTGCATTGTTAATTCTTCACTAGTTTTTTCAAAATAAAACTCTTTAAAAGAATCAATATTCAATTCTTCAAATGATTTTAAATACACTCTTTCGCTATCGAATGAAATATTTAACTTACATCTTTCTAATTCGGAAATAATTTCTTTAGAAGCCAAACGATTTGACGAACCAACACGAATATAAGTCCCCTCATCAATAGATTTATTTTTTAAATGATACGGAGGGGCACTTCCTTTAAAAATCTGTGTCCGAATTATATATTTGCCATTATGTAACAGAAATGAAATTTCAGGAAGAATCAACGGACTACAATTATCGTGAATTAAATTGCATATTTTCTCTTCAATAGAAATAAGTTCATCCTCTTGTAATCCAATAACTTCACGACTATCATCTTTAACCCCAACATAAAGTTCGCCACCAGCATCATTTGCAAAAGCTATTATTGTTTTTGCTAATTCAGATTTAGATGGCAAAAACTCTTTAAATTCAAGCCTTCTGCCCTCAGGTTGTTTTAATATTTCAGAAAATTTACTCATTTAAAGCCTAAAATATTAATTATTGTTTTTCAAATGCCTCATCAACAGTCCATGCCTGAGGTTCTTTTTCACACAATGGTAAAACTTTAGACGATAATTCTTTGTAAAAATCTGAATTTTTATATTTTTTTAAACTATCCTCGTTATCCCAAATTGTATAACTATAAAAAATATCTTTAGCTTTTTTA